>JANQKA010000334.1 GCA_028281405.1 Hasllibacter sp.
CAACGCGAATCGTTGAAGGACGTCGAACACATCGTCAAACGATGTGTGTTCACGCCCAAGTCGCTGTCGCCCAATTCGGCGGATGCGGGTTGCCGGGGAGATTCAGCGCGGGGCTCGGTCGGAAGGCTCTCTCTTGGTGTTCGGATGATCCCGTCTCCGCGCGCGGCCGAAATCGATCCGCGGCCGACGTGGCCGGGCGACTCCGGGCGCGCGCCCGGTCACCCAGCGTCAGCGAATCGCATTCGGCGACCGTCGGTCGATCGGGCCGCGCGGCCCACGTCCGGATTTCCGCCCGCAAGGGGCGACATGCGTGCAGCGCACCGCGATCTTTCCCTGTCCGTGGCAAGCCGGCTTCGCCACAGGAACCGGTTCGTTCGGTTCAAGCGGGCTTCCACTTGATCGAGCAACCCATGGAAGGCGTCTGCTCCCGCGGTCCCCGACCCGTCCGGGCCACGAGTTCCATCGCTTCGTGAAGTTCGCGCGTTCCGCCGGGGCCTTCGAGCCGTCCGCGGTATTGCAGGCCCAATTCGGAGTTGAACCCGAAGTAGTCCGGCGTGCAGGCCGCGCCGTAGGCGCGGGCAACGGACTGATCCTCGTCATGAAGGTAGGGGAACGGGAAGTTCCTGTCAGCGGCCATCTCGGCCATCTTCCCGAAACCGTCCGCCGGATGGGTCTCGGCGTCGTTGGAGCAGATCGCCGCCACGCCGATTCCAATCTCCCGCAACGCGACAGCCTCGCGAACGATGCCGTCAAGCGAGCGCAGGACGTAGGGACAGTGGTTGCAGATGAACATCACCAGCAACCCTTTCTCTCCGGCGACATCGCCCCGCGAAAGCGTGCGGCCATCGGTGGCGGGCAGCGCGAAATCCGGGGCGGGCCAGTCGAATTCGCACACGGGAGGGGTGGCCGCCATTTGATTCTCCTTGGATTGGGACACTCGAAGCGAACTTGGAGCGGTCGGCCGCGGACTTCAAGCCGATACCGGAGCGGTTCCGCGGCGGGGCGGTCCATGGTTCGGCACCGCGAGGGGCGTGGAGGCCGCGGAAGGAAAGGCGTTCCAATCCGAACCCGCCAGGTTGCCTCCGGAGGAAGCGGACTCCGGCAGGTGGCCATGGAGCGCCGGCGACTTGGGTGTGAACACCACATCGGTTGACGATGGTGGATGGCCCGCTCCAACGATTCGCGTCGACCTTCACGCGGCCCGCGTCGCCGATTCCTTCAATAACCCTGTCGCCCCATCGTCGTGGGGGGAAGGCATCCCTTGGCGGCGCCGCAATCGGGCGGGGCGGGCGTGGCGGGGATTCGGTACACTCCCGCGATCCTTCGCGGGCGCGTTTCCCCTCGGGCGCGCGTTCATTGGACCGGCGCGGCCCGTCAAAGAAAATCGCGCACGGAACCTGTCTTGAATCCGAGGTCGGGGTCGATTTCCCGCATCTCCAGAGACAGGGCCAGCGGGCGGCGCTCCATGACCGGAGCGAGGGAGTTCCTCGCGGCTTCGAACAGCGATTCGGCCGCCGCCCTCTTGACGGCGCCGGTTCTTCCCGCCCCGATGCGCACATGGATATCGATGAATCCGTGCCGCGGATTTCCATCGGCCATCACGGCGATGTCCGCACGGTGGGCCCTGACCCGGATGCCGGGA
>JANQKA010000437.1 GCA_028281405.1 Hasllibacter sp.
GCGGCCGCCACGAATACGACCAGACTCGGTTCCGGGCAATTCCGCCCGAACGGAAACCCGCACGGAAATTCCCTGCGAATTCAGGCGTCGAAGAAAATCGTCTCGGATTCGCCCTGAAGCCGGATGTCGAAACGGTAAACGCCTTCGCCACCTGGCTTCGCCAGAATGGTGGTAACTCGGCTCCGGTGCTCGATCGCCGCTAAAACCGGATCCTCCGCATTGGCCTCCTCCTCGTCCGCGAAATACATCCGCGTCTGCAGACCGAGATTGATTCCGCGGGCGGCGATCCAAAACGTCACGTGAGGGGCCATGAGGCGGCCGTCGCGGAACGGAACGCGGCCCGGCTTCACCGTCTCGAAGACGAACTCCCCGGAGACCATGTCGCACGCCGAGCGGCCGTGACCGTTGAATTCCGGGTCGCATTCGCGCGGATCGGCCGGGGACGGATAAACCCCGTTCGAATCCGCGTGCCAAATCTCCACCAGCGCGTCCCGCAGGGGGGCGCCGACGCCGTCGTGAACCGCGCCCTTGATGGTGATCCGTTCCCCCCTGGCGCCCGGGCCGATGATCAGGGAGCCGATATCCTCGGGATAGACGCCCTCCAACCCGCAGAAGTTCGGAACGCATCCGATATGCACGTACGGACCCGCGGTTTGGCCGGGGCTTTCCGGAATCCGGTCGAGTTTCTGGACCATCACAGACCCTCCATGCGGTTTTCGAACATTGTCTGCCGGGATCCGCGGAGCACGATATCGAACTTGTAGGCGCGGGCGTCCATCGGAATCGCTTGGTTCATGTCGAGCGCGGCGACCAGCGTTTCGACCGCTTCCCTCGACGGAATCCCGCCGACGATCGGGCAATTCCAGATCATCGGATCCCCCTCGAAATACATCTGGGTGATCAGGCGCTGCGCGAACGCGCGACCGAAGATCGAGAAATGAATGTGCGCCGGACGCCAATCGTTGGGGCCGTTGGGCCAGGGATACGGACCAGGTTGCACGGTGCGGAATTCGTACTCGCCGAATTCGTTGGCGACGCAACGCCCGCAACCGCCGAAATTCGGGTCGAGCGGCGCTTGATACCCCTCGTTCGCGTGGCGGTAGCGGCCCCCGGCGTTGGCCTGCCAGACCTCGATCAGGGCTCCGGGAACCGGACGCCCGTGCTCGTCGAGCACGCGGCCACGCACGATGATCCGCGGGCCGATGGCGGTCGCGCCCTCCTCCCGCGCGTAATTCGTGAGCAGGTCGTTGTCGCGCGGACCGAGGATTTCGTGCCCGAAGACGGGTCCGGTCTCCTCCGACAGCGTCGTCGCCATCTGAATCGGCGCGAGCCGGGGGGAGCGGGCCACCGAGGTTTTGTATAGCGGCGTCAGCGCGGGCGGATGCCACTCCCTGTCGCGGCGGATGTAGCCATTCATGCCTGCGCCTCCTTTCCAACCGTCGAATACAGTTCCGCCGCCGCGGAACCGGGCCGCTGACGGCGGTCGTCCCGATCACCGGTCCCGTCCCAACTTACGGTTTCGGCGCGTGTACCGGTTTCGGCGCTTGTTTCGGCGGCGGACGCGGCGCCCCACGGAAATCGTTCCCGGCCGCCGCGGGATGGGGCACCCACGAGGTTGGAGCGGAAAGGGCTCGGGCTCCGGCGGCCTCCCGGCCGGCCGGGATGTCCGCGGTGTTCACCGATCCGCGGGAATCGATCCGCGGCTTTTCGAATCGATCCCACGAATGCCGGCACCGCTCCACCCGGTTCGGGGACGGTCGGCCGAATTCCGACACGGTTGGTGCCGACGGACATCATTG
>JANQKA010000447.1 GCA_028281405.1 Hasllibacter sp.
CCACCGACTTCCCAAGACGCGGATCGGCGACCCACGCCCGCATCGATTCCGGCCATCCCTCCACCAAACACCGGGGGATCCATCGCCGAATGACCGTCGCTCCCGATCGCGGTCGCCGTCCCCGCGCGAATTCCGTCCGGCTCCAAGTCGCGGATCGGCGACCCACACCCGCTTCGATTCCGGACAGCCCTCCACCAAACACCGGGGGATCCATCGCCGAATGACCGTCGCGCCCGTCGAGGTCGCCGTTTCCCCGCGCGAATTCCGCGGAAGGTGGACACCCGTCTCCATCGATATCCGCGCGGTCGACTCCGACGCGCCCGGCGGAAATTTTGTCGCGAATGATTGTTGACCCGGGTCGAAGCCGAAATTAGCCTGTCCCGCGCGGAGTGGATCTCCCGATCCGTATCCGCCAACCCGCGGGACGGGTGCCGGTCGGCGGACACGGAAAACCGTCGGTCGACGATTCCCCGTCCCGGGGAGAGGCGCGGGGATCTCCCAACCGCGCCGCATTGACACAGGAAGCCTCCGGCAGGGGGCGATTTCGCGGATGGAGGATCGCGGACGATGACACAGATGAGCGGCGCGGAAATGGTCGTCAACGCCTTGCGGGATCAGGGCGTGGACACGGTGTTCGGATACCCCGGAGGCGCCGTGCTTCCGATCTACGACGAGGTGTTCAAGCAGAACTCGATCCGCCACATCCTTGTGCGACATGAACAGGGCGCTGTCCACGCGGCGGAGGGCTACGCGCGCTCCACCGGCAAGACCGGGGTTGTTCTCGTCACCTCCGGCCCCGGCGCCACGAACGCCGTCACCGGACTGACCGACGCGCTGATGGATTCGATTCCGATCGTTTGCCTCTGCGGGCAGGTGCCCACCTTCCTGATCGGCTCCGACGCCTTCCAGGAGGCGGACACCGTCGGCATCACCCGCGCCTGCACCAAGCACAACTGGCTGGTGAAGGAGACCGACAAACTCGCCGAGACCCTACACCAAGCATTCCACATCGCCTCCTCCGGCCGCCCCGGCCCGGTGCTGGTCGATATTCCGAAGGACGTGCAGTTCGCCTCCGGCGACTACGTCGGGCCGGAAAAGGCCCGAACCTCCCACTACGCGCCCAAGGTCAAGGGAGACCCGAAGGCCATCGAATCGCTCGCCGCCATGATCGAAACCGCCAAGGCCCCCGTGTTCTACACCGGCGGTGGGGTCATCAATTCCGGCGAGGCGGCGAGCCGGTTGCTGCGGGAGTTGGTGGACGCGACCGGATTTCCCGTGACGTCAACGCTGATGGGTCTCGGCGCGTATCCCGCGTCGGGCCCGAACTGGCTCGGTATGCTCGGAATGCACGGCCTCTACGAGGCCAACCTGGCGATGCACGATTGCGACCTCATGATCAATCTGGGAGCGCGGTTCGACGACCGCATAACCGGCAAAATCGACGCCTTCAGCCCCGACTCCAAGAAGGCCCACGTCGACATCGATCCCTCCTCGATCAACAAGGTCATCCATGTCGACGTGCCGATCATCGGGGATGTCGGCCATGTGCTCGAGGATCTGCTGAACATCTGGAAAAGTCGCGGCCGCAAGGTCGACAGGGACGCGTTGAAGGATTGGTGGGCGCGGATCGGCGAGTGGAGGAACACCCGCTGCCTCGCCTACACCCCGTCGGAGTCAACCATCAAACCCCAGCACGCGATTGAACGGCTGGAGGAACTGACCAAGCACCGCGAGGACCGCTTCATCACCACGGAGGTGGGGCAGCATCAAATGTGGGCCGCGCAGTACATGGGGTTCAATTCCCCGAACCATTGGATGACGTCGGGCGGACTCGGCACCATGGGATACGGCTGCCCCGCCTCGATCGGCGTTCAGATCGCCCACCCCGACGCGTTGGTCATCAACGTCGCCGGCGAGGCGTCCTGGCTGATGAACATGCAGGAAATGGGCACCGCGGTGCAATACCGCCTGCCGGTCAAGCAGTTCATCCTCAACAACGAGCGGCTCGGCATGGTGCGGCAATGGCAGGAGCTCCTGCACGGCGAGCGTTATTCGCAAAGCTGGTCGGAAGCGCTGCCCGATTTCGTGAAACTCGCCGAAGCCTTCGGCGCGAAGGGCATCCAAATCGCCAAGACATCGGAACTCGACGACGGAATACGGGAAATGTTGGAGCACGACGGCCCGGTGATCGTCGACTGCCTCGTCGAGAAGCACGAGAACTGCTTCCCGATGATTCCGTCGGGACAGCCGCACAACAAGATGCTTCTCGCCGACGCCGAAACCCGGGGGGCCGTCTCCGAGCCGGCGGGGGCGGTTCTGGTCTGAACGCTCCCGGAGCGGGCAAGATGGTCGCGGAGCCTCCGTCCCCCACGACGCGGAGGCGCGAACGCCTCCGCCGCGGGGTGGCTCCTCGGCCATAGCCGCGCCAAGCGCCGCAACCTCCCGCATGCCTCCGCGCGCGGGGCGTCCCCGATTAAGTCGATTCACACATGCCGTCACACCTCCGAATGCCTTCACGAGCGGGGCGACCCCGATTGAGTCGTTTCACACATGCCGTCACACCCCGAATTCCTCCACGAGCGGGGCGCCCCCGCTCCGCGGAGGCGGGATCCGGAATCCCAGCCCCAATCTCCGCGGGGAACGATGACACCGCCGCGCTTTCGGAAATCGCGGATCGTTCATGTTCCGCTTCGGATTGGCGGGGCCCGTCCATGGGAATTCGGGACCGACGTCCGCCTCGGTCGGCGGGGCGCGCGCGGGAATCCCGAACGACCACAACCCGGGCGCCGCAACCTCCCGCATGCCTCCGCGCGCGGGGAGGCCCCTTCGACGATCCAATGCCGCACGATTTGACGCACCGCATGCCTCCGAGCGCGGGGCGGCCCCGCTTAAGTCGATTCACACATGCCGTCACACCTCCGAATGCCTTCGCGAGCGAGGCGACCCCTCTTGAGTCGTTTCACACATGCCGTCACACCTCCGAATTCCTCCACGAGCGGGGCGCCCCCGCTCCGAAGTGGGCGGGATCCGAAATCCCATCCCCAATCCCCGCGGGGAACGATGACATCGCCGCGGCTTTCGGAAATCGCGGATCATTCATGTTCCGCTTCGGATGGGCGGGGCCGGTCCATGGAAATACGGAGCCAACGTCCGCCCCGATCGGCGGGGCGCGCGCGGAAATCCCGGACAACCACAACCCGGGCACGCGACCTTCCGCCAGGCGACGCGACCTTCCGCCGGGATCCCGGACGGAATGCCACGGAGCCCCGACGGCGGGTCAACCTCCACCAGTGGCTTCCCGGTTATTTCCCCCGGACAAAAACCACTGTAAACCCCACGGGATTCCTGTGATAACCACCCGGCGCTCCGCGACCGGGCATGTCACGGATGACCACCGGCGCCTCCGCGGGGGAGCCGGGAACAGCGCGGACCCGACCAAACAAGGACCAAACCAAATGTCGGCACTCAACATCAAAAAGGGCACCACGAAGCATTCGGCCTACGCGCTGCGCGACCCCAACGCGCAGGCCGCCGAGCGGCACACCCTGGCCGTCGTCGTGGACAACGAAGCCGGCGTGCTGGCCAGGGTCATCGGGCTGTTTTCCGGGCGGGGTTACAACATCGAAAGCCTGACGGTCGCCGAAATCGACCATACCGGCCACCGCAGCCGGATCACCATCGTGACCAACGGCACACCATTCGTGATCGACCAGATCAGGGCCCAGCTCCACCGCCTCATCCCGGTTCACGAGGTCCACGACCTGACCGTCGAGGGCTTGGCGGTGGAACGCGAGCTCGCCCTGTTGAAGGTCGCGGGGACGGGGGAGAAGCGCGTCGAGGCTCTGCGCATCGCCGAGATATTCCGGGCCGGGGTGGTCGATTCGACATTGACGAATTTCACCTTCGAGCTGACCGGAGCGCCGGAAAAAATCGACGCGTTCGCCGAGCTCATGCGTCCGCTGGGACTTCATGAAATCGCCCGCACCGGCGTCGCCGCCCTCTCGCGCGGCTGACGTGGTCGTCCCTACACGGAGAACTCGGCGCGGGCTCCCAGCGGAATCGACGCCACGAATCATCCCGGGCGCGGTTCGGCCCCGTCACTTGTCCGGAGCGAACTCACCCCGGCGGAGCGCCGGACGAAGTTGCCGCCGGTGGGCGCGAAAAGTGATCCCGCGGCTCGGTCGGGAAGAACGAAGCGTCCGCGCCGGGTCGGAAATCCAACATTGGAGAATTTCACCTTCGAACCGACCGGCGCGCCGAAAAAAATGGGACTACTTGTCCAATGCAAGCGGATATACCATCCATTGGGCGGTCCCCAGGCTGGGAATATCGCCAAATCATGCGCCAATCCAAGACTTCGAACCCATCGCTTCCTCCCCATCCAACCCGGTCCGTTCTTCCCACCCCGACCTTCCACATCCAAGTTAGAACCAACACCCGACGCCCGGGCCTTGACGAACGAAAGACCGATGGACGCCGCGCTGGCCTGATTGGCCATGCGGCATTATGGATGAACATGCGTCCGATGCTTCGGGGAATCACGAATCCATCTGCGACACGACCGGTGAGCGAGGCCGGCGGGGGAACGGGAGATCCCCATAACACTTGAAGAACCGCTCCTCCAGCGGTCCCGATCCCGGAGCGTGCCCGGACGAACGTGGCCGAACCCCGCCGTCCATCCCGAATATTCGGCCCGGCCGCGCCATCCCGTCCCGGACGCGCGCTCCACGCCGTCAACCCCGCCGACCGCCGAATCGATCCCGTTCCCGCGAGCCTAGAAATTGAATCACCACCCGAAGGGCCGGTCGGAGATCAGAGCAGTTCGCGATATGGGATATCCACCCGAACCCGAAACGTCGATAGCGTGGCCGAAGGATCAAATCAGCCCGAGCGAACAGACATAATCATCGCATCCCTCGGGCGGAGCCACCGCATCCGCCGGAGCATCCGGTTTAGAGGGAATATCCGCCTCGTCGACCGCCGAATCCCCGGAGTCGGCTGGAATCCCGAAAGCGCTTCCCAAACCGTCCCCGTCCACGACGAAATCCGCGATGGGTGAAGCCATTTCAACCGGGGCGAGGTTTTCCGTGGAGGCTTGCCCTTCGCCGATGACCGAGGCGACGATTTCCTGTTTGTCCGGAGCGCTCAATGCGAACGTGTTTACATTTACAAGAATTCTATTCGTAGCATCGGAAAACCCATCGGATCCCAAAACTTCAATGTACGAAATTCCTGGCTGTCGAGCTGTCACCACAAGATTCCCGTTTTTAATCTCCGCGTTAACAGCAGGGGCGTGTAGGCTGAAAGGATGAATGTAAATATTCAAAGTGTCAAATCCATTTGCGTCCCTGAATAGTGCTGTTAAAGGTCGTTCTTGCACTTCATTTAATCTCATAAAAAAATTGGCTGTGAGAAACTCTGGCGGAGAGTTTTCCATAACCCGTAGTTCGTGCTCGACGGCCACCTGGCCGTCATCCGCCGTTACGAAAAGCGAAAAATTTCCTCCAACTCGAGGAGTCCCGTGAATTTCGTTGCTCGAACTGTCGAAGCCGAAACCCGTTCCTTCCATACCCGGGCGCATTGAGAATTCCAATTCCTCCGTCCCGTCCAAATCTTCAAACCACGGTTCGACATTCACTCGCTCCACAGTGGTGCCACGTTTGAACACTAAAGTTTCCCTCGCGCTACTCGATACCATGGGCGCGGAGTTCGCCGTGATGTTCAAGGTGTGATCGGTCGCCGCGCCGTGATCATCGGTGGCCCTGACCCGGACCGTGGCGTCCGCGGTTCCGGAAAACGTTCCGAGGATTTCGCCGCTGTCCGCGTCGAAGGTCAGGCCTGTTCCATTCAAATCGGCCGGGTCCACCAAAGAAATCGTCAACGTCTCGTCTCCGTCAGCGTCGGTGAACCAATCCGACATGGTGATCGGGAGGTTCAGTTCCATTCCCGTCGTCAGAATCACCTCGCCAAGCGCGGTCCCCGTGACCTCGGGAGGCGCGTTCGCCGTGATCGCGAGATCCTGGTCGACGGACGCGCCGTGTTCATCGGTGGCCCTGACTTGGATCGTGGTATCCGCGTTTCCAGTGAACGGACCGATGATCCGGTCACTTGCGTCAACGCTCAGACCGGTGTTATCCGCGCCCACCAGCGAGTACGCCAATGTCGCGCCCGTGTCCGTGTCTTCGAACCAATCGCTCACGGGGATCTGGAGATTCAAGTCCCTGCCCGTTGTGAGAATCACCGCGCTCGTCGGAACGTTCGTCGTTGTGGTGGGAGCGGAATTCACCTCGATGTTCAGGGTGTGATCGATCGACGCGCCGTGTTCATCGGTGGCCCTGACACGGACCATCGCGCCCGCGGCGCCGCCGAACGTTCCGCGGATTTCGCCGCTGGCCGCGTCGAAGTCCAGGTCGGTGCCGTTCAAATCGGCCGGGTCCACCAGCGAGTACGTCAACGTCGCGCCCGCGTCCGTGTCCTCGAACCACCCGCTCACGCGGATCGGGAGATTCAATTCCGTGCCCGCCGTCAGGAACACGGCGTCGGACGACGCCACCGTGGGGGCGGCGTTCGCGGTGATTTCGAGGGCTTGGTCAACGGACGCGCCATGATCGTCCGTGGCCCTTACCTGGATCGTGACGTCCGCGCTTCCGGTGAACGGGCCCATGATCGCGCCGTTTGATTCGATGCGCAAGCCGGTGTTTTCCTCGTTCATCAACGAGAACGTCAGCATCTGGCCGGTATCCGTATCGGCGAACCACTCTCCGGCCTCGATCGGGAAACCTTGGGTTCTGCCCGTCGTCAAAACCACGGGGGCGCTCGGAGCCCGGTCCGTAATAATCTCCGGCGGCGCGTTCGCGGTGATCATCAAATCCTGGTCGACGGACGCGCCGTGTTGATCGGTGGCCCGCACCTGGATCGTGATATCACTGTTTCCAGTGAACGGGCCGATGATCCGGTTGCTTGCGTCAATGCTCAGACCGGTGTTTTCCGCACCCACCAGCGAGAACGCCAATGTCGTGCCCGCGTCCGCGTCTTCAAACCAATCGCTCACTGGGATCGAGAGATTCAAGACCGTGCCCGTTGTGAGAATCACCGCGTTTGTCGGAACGTTCGTCGTTGTGGTGGGAGCGGAATTCGCCCCGATTCTCAGGGTGTGATCAACCGACTCCCCGAATTCGTCGTTGGCCCTGACACGGACCATCGCCTCCGCGCTTCCGGTGAACGTTCCGCGGAATTCCCCACTTGCCTCATGGAAGGTCAGGCCGGTGTCGTTCAATTCGGTTGAATCAACCAGCGAATACGTCAGCGTCGCGCCCGAGTCCGTGTCCTCGAACCACCCGCTCACGGGAATCGGGAGATTCATTTCCGTGCCCGTCGTCAGGATCACGGCGTCGGACGGAGCGCTCGCCGTCCTCATGGGGGCGGAGTTCAAGGTGATTTCGAGGGCTTGGTCAACGGACGCGCCATGATTGTCCGCGGCCCTTACCTGGACAGTGACGTTCGCGCTTCCGGTGAATGGGCCCGTGATCATGCCGTCTGCATCGATGCTCAACCCCGTGTTTTCCGCGCCCACCAGCGAATAGGTCAACGTCTGGCTGGAATCGGAGTCGGCGAACCACACGGACGCATTTATCGACAGACCCACTGTAGAGCCGGTCATCAGAACCACCGCGTCGGTTGGAGCGGCCCCCGTTCTCGTGGGAACGGCGTTGGCCGTGATGTTCAGGACATGCTCGACGGACACGCGCCCGTCGTTGGCGACGACCCGGACCATGGTGTTCGCCATACCGGTGAACGGGCCCGTGATCGCGCCGCTTTGGTCATCGATGCTCAGTCCGGTGTCTTCCGCGTCCATCAACGAGAACGTCAGCCCCTGGCCGGTATCCCTGTCGTCGAACCACATGCCCGCTTGGAGCGGAAGCCCCAAGTCCGCGCCGGTCGTCAATACCACGGCGTCCCTCGGAGCCATGTCGTTTGTCGCCGGGGCCGTGTTCGCGGTGATGTTCAGGGGGTGGACGACGGACAACCGCCCATCGCTCGCCATGACGCGAACCATGGCGTCTGCGGCGCCGGTGAACGGGCCGGTGATACTGCCGCTCCCGGCATCGATGTTCAGGCCGGTGTTTTCCGCGTCGATCAGCGAATACGTCAGCGTCTGTCCGGTGTCGGGGTCCGTGAACCACGCCCCCGCCTCGATCGGGAGATTTGCTTCGGTCCCGGTGGTAAGTTCCACGCCCGCGAGAGGGGTTCCAACCAACGTCGGAGCCCGGTTCGCCGCGACGGCGATCGTGAATTCGTCCGACACCGCCCCTCCCGCCGCATCGGTCGCGGTAACCCTGAGGACGATGTCCCCGGCGCGGTTCGGCGTTCCCGACAGCATCGAATCCATCGTCATCAATCCGACGGTCGACAACGCGTCCGTGGTTTCACCTTCCCCGACGACCACCGCG
>JANQKA010000520.1 GCA_028281405.1 Hasllibacter sp.
CACCACCGCCGCCTTCGATTGCCAATCGAACCCGAACCAGCCCACGAGGATCGGGGCGGTGCCCACGATCGGCAGGGCCGCGACGAAATTCCCCACCGGCAGCAGGCCACGCGCCAGGAATTCCGACCTGTCGATCGCCGCAGCCGCGGCGAACGCCGCCGGGCAGCCGATCGCGAAGCCGGACAGGGCCCCCTTCGCCACCGTCCGCGCCCAGTCGTCCCGGAGGATTCCGGCGGAGGCGGCGAACGCCGCCGCGATGGCCGTCGGGGCCGGAAGGATCACCGGCGACACTTCGAAGACCGCGACCGCCCCCCGCCACGGGACGAGGACGGCGGTGCCGAACAGTACCGGCTCGCCGCCCCGCGCCCACTGCCGATCCGCGCGACGCGACCTGGCGATGGCGGCGATGACGGCCCACTGGAGGAGCCGAACGCCGACGACCGCCCAAAGCGGGCTCATGGACGCATCCCCGGCCGGTCCGCCGCGGGGCGGGACGCGCGGGGCGGCTCAACGTTCCGCCACCATGCGCCGCGCAACTGACATGCCCCCTAATTTACCCGCATCAGAAACCGGACAACATTCTCACTTTGGCCTCGGCCCGGGCCGCGGAACGTCGTCGGTCGGGATTCCAGACGGCGACATCCGGTTCTGGAACGGATACTCGTAGCCGACGAACCGGACGCGGCGCGTTCCACCGCGAGATCCTCAAGTTCCCAATTGCCCGAGGCCTTGCGAAGGGTCGGCATCATTCCGAAACACCATTATGGCCACGCAATGTTGACGATGGGTGGCCCTTCTCCCGAGGTGCAAGCGCGGTGGGCATCCTCTCGACAGTCTCATCGGTCATGCCTCCGCCGACCACCCGCATCGGCGCGAATTCGGAGTCGCCCCGCTTGAACGTCCGGTCGAGCCATCGCCGCGACGGAGGCCCTGTCGGGTAACTTGACAGACAGCGAACGGGGACCGCGTGCACACTTTTGCCGCGGAGTCATATCTTCGGTTCCGTCGCCCCAGGTTCGGTCGCTCGATGGCTCCGGAAACGTGGGGATTCATGGACTCAAAAACGTCCGCGCCTGTTTCATCGAGGAATTGGAGCGCGGTTTCGTATTCGTCTTGGACGAGACACGTCGTAATCGTTTGCAGGACCCATTTCAGCCGCCTCGTCAATGAGATATTTCAAAAACCTCACATCATGAACCACGAAATCCCATGGCACGATGGAAATGGTGACTCCCGGCCTGATAATGTTGTCAATGATCCGCAATGGCATTTCCGGGTATTCACATCCATATTCCGTCATGTTATTGGGGAGGAGGCGTGCCCATGGAGAATTACAATGACCGAACTCTTCATGCCGATTGGTCATCTTCGTTTTCCGATGGAACGCGAGATGTGGCGTTCTATATGGAATTGTCGGAAGATTGATCACCAGAATTCCGGATTTTCTTTTTCTCGCGTTGCCGATCATGGAGGCCTGCAGTTCCCAGTCGATGTGCTTTCGACCCCGGGTTTCTTCTCCACACAGCAAAATGGTAACCTGGCTTTCCAGCAAATTTTTCTCCACAATTTCCATGTGAACCGCATCATCGGGCATATTCTTATTGAATTCTCCAGCCACGACCGATCGGTCAACGAACGCGCCACTGGACGCCAAGCGCGCCAATTCATCCCGAAAAGGCTGATCTTTTTCGTGGTGATAGCACACGAACGCCTTGGTCATTTTCCTTCCCATCCTCGGCAAATGGGCATCGGGCATTCCGTGATGGCCGATAAATTGGCGTGATGAACAGCGGCCAAAATGAAGGAAATCATTGATATGATGCAAAGCCCAAGGAATATCCACTCTATCCAATGCGACGTCGACTTCTTTTTGATCGACACATCGGGAATCCAACAATCCCCGATCTCCCCGCCCACAATCGACAGCGCTTTCCCGTTTTCCCTAATTCCGTGGTTGATCTTTGACAGGACGGCCCGGGCGGTGAAAAAATATACCGACAAAAGTCCGAACACCCAAAGCCATCTGGAATCCTCGGGCACGATTCCGAGCAACAGGACGGCGGCGGTGCAAACCGCCGCGGTGACTTGAAGCATTTGCCAGCGCAAATTGCTGAAGTGCCGGAATGTTTCAGACCGCTGCCGATAGATTTCGAAGCTTTGGTCCTCCGTCCGCCGATCTTTGCCGTCTGTCATCTCAATCCTCCTCGTTCCCTTCACCCAACTCCGGTCTCCCGCCGCCTCGGAACCGTTTACCGTCCCTCTGGACGTTTCACGGCACCGAATCCGACCCGCGCATTCCATGTGACACCGAGGCGTCACGGGAGCGGTAGAAGATTCGTTGACGTGCCGCAACGAGAATTTTCCCGCAATTTTCGTGATCGGTTGAACAACAACCTCCGCAGGGGCCCGTAAAACAAGGGGATTTCAATGTCAATCCCAATTTCGGAGTTCCCCGCCTCGAAGGCCGCGGTTCGGGCGGCGTAACCGAATCACCCGATTCGTTGACCACCTTCCAACATTCGATGCGCAATCACCAATGTGTCACGCCATCTGTCCGGATCATCGTCAGCGCAACATCCGTCCGCCCCGAAACCGCGCTCCGGAGTCCATGGATATCACCGCGCGGCCCCCTCCAATTCATACCCTCCGCGCCGTCATCCCTCTCGGGCGGCAGTTTCGCCGGAGGCGCGGCGGCGCCTTCCCGGAAGACCAGGAACAGTGGTGTATCATTCGGAGTCTCCGGTTGATTGGTTCGGGGATTGCCCTCGACGGCGCCGGGTGCCTCGCCGCGGTGTGTCAAGCACACGCCCGCCGTTGCCCCTTGAAACGGGCCAAAGGGACATCCTCTCCGAGGTGGACGTTCATTCGGGGGTTGTTCCGCGGCGGGTCATTGTCGCCGGCCGCCTCCCGGCGCCGTCGCGGGAAATCCCCCTTGGTTTCGTTGACTTGGATGCCAGAAGGTCGCCGACCGCTCCGCCAACGACACGAGACCGTAGGCCGCCGACCCGGTCGCCGCGGCGAC
>JANQKA010000548.1 GCA_028281405.1 Hasllibacter sp.
GCTCGTGTTCAGAGCCCCTCGCCTGCGGGCAGCGAGGGGCGACACGGTGGAACGGATGCGGCTCGTGAGCAAGCTGAATGACCTCCCGGATTGGCGCCCCGGCGGAACCGGACTTGCTCAGTGGAACGGATGACGTTTAAGTGGCAACATCGTTGGGCCGCGTACGCGGCTAACTCGATGGGAGGGCGGGGGAATTGTCATCGTGCAAGGCTGGCGAGGGAATCGCATCGCTCGTCGCCCCTTGGTCCGATCTTCAAATTCCTAGCAAAATATGACGGTTGACATTGTACCTCCTCATAACATATCACAATCGTTCACGATTTTGTGATCGCCGACACTGGTGTGGCTCTTGCATGGGAGGGCGAATCATGCTTGAAGCAAGGTGATTCGGGTTCCGCTCGGGTTTCCGCCGCGGTTATGTTGTTGGCGTCGTGGCAAAGTCGCCACGGCGAACCGTTACAAAAGGCGGCGGGAGCGGTTAGGGTGGCGCACGGAGTCGCATACCCGTTGTTGAGCGGGGCAGGCTAAGGCGAGAACATACAATCGAGCGTGAGGCGACGTCGGAAGTGTCCGATGTTGTTGGACGTGACAACGAGGGGGAGCGGGATGACCAAGGAAGAACAAGAATTGAAGGAGTCCATCGCTTTTCTGATAAAGCGTGGATACGACCTTCGGAACATGCACTTCACTCCCGGTCCGAAAGCGACCCGGGCGGAGGCCTTTGCCGAGGCGATCAGGGTAATGAGGTCCGCTGAGGAGCAGAATCTTCCTCACAACCCCCCTCATACCGGCTTGCCTCAGAAAAATTTGAGGACGGGAAAAACGGAGCCCCGGTGACGGACACGCTCCGGATCTTCCGACGTCGGCACAAGGTTGATGCGATGTACAGGGAACTGCAAGCGGAATTCGACAATCGGGAAACGTTGCCGGTTGAGATTCAACATATCTGCGATGCGATGTCCAACCTCGGGTATCCGGACAAGATCGAGGTCGCTCCACAGAAAATGAACTTTGATCGACTTCCAGGAACCCACACTTCGTGGGGATGGGACTCCCACAAGAAACATCAGCGAGAAATATCGGCCCGTGGGAGAGAGTCGGTAACTCGGATTTTTTATCCAGAGTATGCCGATATTATGATCCAACGCATGGTTTGCGCCAAGGAATTGGTTCGCATTTGTGAGTTTTCCGCGACCGTGTCGCATTCACCACCGGCGAACGGGTTTTCAGAAAATTTTGAAAATATTCGTGCTTCTCTTCCTCAGAAATTTAATCAGGAAACCGCGAAAGCCGCGGAAGACTTCCTCACTCAAGGGAAAGCGTTATTGATCTTGTTCCCTCGAAATTTGAGAGAAATCGCAAGACAAAAAATTTACAAGGGCGAATGGACATTCGCCGAGTTGGAGCAGGATGCAAAAATTCCCGCGGAATCGCTTAATCATCTTCTAAATCCCCGATGGGAAAACGTCGCCGAGCGATTGATTGGCGGGCCAACAATTGATTCAATTCGCCTTGTTGATTCCGCCACGAATCCAATGAAAGATGAACGGACATCCAGCAGGATTCTCGAATCATTTATTTCAGAATTGATCAGGGAAGGTGAAAACGATTCGGTGGAATTCAAATCAACACTATTCGAAAACATCGACGCCATGGGGACGAACATCAATTATTCATATGGTGTCGCAAAATCAATCGCTGGTTTTTTGACTCGGAAAGTGGCGGTCATATTTTGGTCGGGGTTTCCGATGATGGTGGAATCGTGGGATTGGATAATCAATTACTCAAGGGTGAAGATGATCTATTATTGAGCATCACCAATTTCGTCGAGAGAGATTTTGGAAAGGCGTTCACCGCATATGTCGAACCTCGATTCGTAAGTCAGGATGGACGGCGGATCCTCGCGATTCGGTGCAAACCAGGTCCGTGCGAGGCGTTTTTCGATTCAAGGAGGGATCGGTATCGGTATCCGGCATTTTTTGTCCGCGCGGGATCAAGCACGAGAGAACTGCGGGGGAGGGAATTGACCGACTTCGCGAAAGTCAGATTCCCACTAAAATAATAAGGGGGCATGTCACGGGCGTCCCCGGAAGGCGTAACGCCGCTTGATTTCGTCCACCTGGGATTCCGTCAATGGACGGGTCTCCATCCCCCGCAGGGCCAGGAAGATCTTGGCCGTCTCCTCCAACTCCTCCAGCGCGTGAACCGCGTCCATCAGCGTATTCCCCGCCACCACCGGGCCGTGATTGGCCAGCAAAACCGCGTGGTGGCCATCCGCGGCCTCCGCGACGGCCTTGGCCAACCGGACATCGCCGGGCGGGTGGTTGGGGATCATGGGCAACTTTCCGACCCGCATGACGTGGTAGGCCGTGAGCGGGGGGCAGGACATCCGCGGGATCGATGTCGCGCAGACAGGAGACCGCCACGGAATGGGTCGAATGCGCGTTCGCGACGGCGCCCTCGCCGGGGCGCCGCTCGTACATCGCCAAGTGAAGGAACTTCTCCTTCGTCGGTTCGTCCCCGTCGACGAGATGCCCGCTGGCGTCGATCTTGGAAATCCGCTCCGATTGAGGTTGCCGAAACTCGACCCCGTGGGGGTAATCAACCAGCCGTCCTCCAGCCTGACCGAGAGATTTCCGGTGGACCCCGACGTCAATCCGCGGTCGAACATGGATTTCGCGAGCCGGACCATGTCCCGGCGCAGTTCCTTTTCCGTCATGGCAGCATCCCGAACG
>JANQKA010000576.1 GCA_028281405.1 Hasllibacter sp.
TGTCCGCGAATCCGGCGGGGCGACGGCGCGCGAGGCGGTTTTCGGGACGCTTTCACTCCGTCGCGGTCCGGACCCTTCCACGCTGGTCCACGCGGGCGCCGGGGCGGGCGTGGCCAAAAGGAAGGACGGTTGGCCCGGGAATGTTCAGCTTGGCGTGCGCCCGGGCGCGCGCGGCAAAATGGCGATGCGAAACCCGCTTGGACGACAAGGTATTCGGGCGCCCGGGCGCGCGCGGCAAAATGCCCTTCGGACGGGCGAAATCCGCGGGGAGGGGTCATGCCCGGACTCCTTACGGCCGAGGGAGCCGCCGGCTCCGTCGGCGCGGGTGGAGGCGTGGTGATTCGCGAATCACCCGAGTCGGCGAATCACTCCGTCCCGCGCGCGCATGGCGGGAATCACCGATTTGGACGGGCGGGGAAGCCTGAACCCCTCCCGTCCGCGCGGGCGTGACGGGAACGTGGAGGGTGGCGCATGGCCGCATTCGCCGGAAGCGCGCGCGCCCGTCCGCGGCTCCGCCTTTAATGTCGCGGCGAAGTGATCGCCTGGTCCGCCTTGTTCCGCGGCCGCTCCGTTCGCGAGGCCGCTCGACCCGCGGAGGGTTCACGCGCCCCGGGATCCTCCTGGCGCCGCCGGCCGGGCGGCCCGTGATTTCCATTCCTTGCGCCCGGCGCGTCCGGGACCGCCGGTGATCGCGGCCACTCCGCGGCCATCGGCGCCCGGCCGGGGCGGCCGATTCGTCCGGCTCAACCGTCCACGACCCCCCGCGCCATCCATGCGTTCCGCCACCCGTCCCGGGGAAGGGGCCGCCGAAAAGGCAATCGGCGACGGACCCCGGGGCCGCGTCGCCGCGCGCCGCGGGCACCGCTTGTGTCCACGTCCGGAGCGGGTTCATCCCCTTCCGCGTCCACGGAGTCCGCCGCGGAGGCCAAGTCATACGGCCCCGGATTCCCAAGCGAAGTCGCGCCGTCGAGGGTGGTTTCCAAGAGTGGGAGCGTCAACAATTCCAACGCGGCCGCCCGGTTTCGGAATGACGCCGCCGCCGAACGCTTTCCCCCGCTTCCTGAAACCGGGCCCCGACGTTCAAGCAATGCGCCACCGACGCCGCCAGGATCGCCTCCGCCGCCGCGTCCTCTCCGATCACTCTCCTCCGGTGGCCATGCAGCTCGGCGTTCCGCGGACCACGCGGCGCGGACGCTTGGCGGCACGGACGCTTGGGGGCGCGGGCGCGCCGCGTTCCGCCGAAGCCCGGCGCCTGGGCGCCGGGCGGGATCAAATTGACTCGGAGGGTCCGCGACTCCATTTCCGTGGCTTCCGCGGCCCCGCGAATTCACCGCGCCGGGGAACCCGGCGTCGAGACAACCGAACCAATTTCACGGCGCCGCTCCGCCCCGGTCCCGAAGGAATTCCCATGCTTTCGATAATCGTCCCCCTCGCCTTCGCCGCCTATCTGTCGGGAACTTTCCTGTATGTGGCGGGGACCAGGCTGCAGGACGGCTTCGTAGCGGAACCGCCAGATCCCCTTCCCGCCGCCTTCGGAACCACGCTCGGTTCGCCGGCCCAAGCGGCCGAGCTCGTTCCTTCCGAATCGGTGAATGGGCATCGGGCCGCGTCCGCTCCGCCGCCCTCGCCGGATCCGGCTTTCGACTCCCACTACATCCGCTTTCATCCCGATCTTGGAATCTGTTCGATCATCGGGGAAGCCGTGTTCGACCACGGTCGGTCGGACCGCGCCGTGGCCGAATTCGAGGAGGTTCTCTCGCGCTTGTCCGGGAAGCACGGGCTCGGAGAGCCCGAGCGCGGCGAACATGGGGAAGAACCCGGGAGCGAATGGCGCCTTTACGTGGCGAGATGGGAGAATGGAGAACAGGCCACGGTCGAACTGATTCTGGATATCCCCCGGGAAGGACCGTTCACCTTGAGAGTCGAGGCGTGGACCCATTTCCTTCCCGCGAGATGCTCCCCGAACTCTTGGAGCGGATTTTGGAGCGGGTTCGGCGGGGAGTATCTCTATGCGGCGGTAGTCGCTCCGCAATTGTTGGCGGCCCGGGCGCTCGGCCTCGTCGGGAATCCCGCCGATGTGGATCCCGAATATTGAAACTGCGGTCTTGGAACCGGAATGGAGGTTCGGACGGGCGGATTTCCGGCGGGGCTCCGGGGGGGCTCGCCGGATTCCGTCGGGGACCGCCGCCCCGAATACTCCCCGACGAGCGGGACCGCGGGAAACCGCGATCGGTTCGATCGGGCAAGAAGGACGGCCGCCATCGGGGCGCCGGTGGTCCGGGCACGGGCCATCCCGAATGGCTCCCCGGCGGACTCCGGTGTCGACCATCCGTCGGCGGCCGTTCCCGCGTTATCCGGGAACCCCCACGCCAATCAGACAAGCAAACACGAATGGTTTCGCCGATTTCCCGGAATACGAAACCCGGCCGCGGCGCGCGGGAGCGCCGCCCGGTCCGGTCCGCCATTCCCGGCGAAAGGCGCGCGCGTCCGGCATCGATTTGCATCCGGACCCATCTTCGAAGGCGGGGCCGGCGGGCGGTTCGCGGAACGAACCACCCGCGGCGCGGACCCGGGGGCCGCGGGCCCGGCGCGGAGTCCGGGCGGAATGGTCGGCTCAGCGACGGCCGCGGAAGTCCTTGCGGGACAATTCGCCGTCGTCGTCGCGGTCCATGTGGGCCACGATGTCGCCGAAGCGCTCGTCCATTTCGGCGCCGGTGATGACGCCGTTGCCGTCGTCGTCGAGGCGCTGGAACGCGTCGACCATGCGCTCGCGGACCAACTCGGCGAAGAGGGTTTCGAACTCGTCGAGGGTCAGGTTGCCGTCGCGGCTTCCGTCGGCGGCGCGGACCTTGGCGGCGCGGTAGGCGTCGACTTCGGCCTGGGAGACCGAGCCGCTGCCGTCGGCGTCGACCTCGGACATGATCGAAAACATCATGCCGCCGTGTTTGCCGTGGTGGCCGTGGCCGCCGCGGTGGCCGAAGCCGCAACCGCTGACCATGAGGGCGATCAGCGCGGCGGAGATGGTCTTGGAGGTGATGAACATTGTTCGGTTCCTTTGTTCCGGTTTCCGGCCCCGGTCATCGCGGCCGATTACCCGTCCTTAGGGAATTCCGCGGCGGAAGTGTCGCCCGTGAAATCTGGCGTTTGTCGCAATTTGTCGCGGCCCGGGCGGATGACACACACGGCGACAAAGTTTCCGCGCCGTCCGCGCCGCCGCGTGTTTATTCATGCCCGCCGATGGATAGGATGGACGCGAAAGGGAAAGCCATGCCGGAACCCGAAAGCCAGCACATCCTGATCGTCGACGACGCGCGCGACATCCGCGAGCCTCTCGGAGTCTATCTTCGAAGGAATGGATTCCGGACCTCGCTGGCGGGGAGCGCCGCGGAGGCGCGGCGCGTCCTCTCGGAGTCCGCGATCCACCTCGTCGTGCTCGATGTGATGATGCCGGGGGAGGACGGTCTAAGCCTTTGCCGGTCCATCGTCGCCGACGGCGGGCCGCCAACCGTCCTTCTGACCGCGATGGCGGAAGAGACCGACCGCATCGTGGGCCTCGAACTCGGGGCCGACGACTACGTGGTGAAGCCCTTCAACCCGCGCGAGCTGCTCGCCCGCATCCGCACGATCCTGCGCCGCGTGCCCGCGCCGGGATCCAGGATCGCGGAGACCGTCCGGCGCTTCGGCGACTGGGTCCACGATCCGGCGAGGTCAATGTTGACCGGCTCCGGAGGGGAGGTCGCGCTCACCACCCGCGAGAGCCGCCTGCTCGGAATATTCCTCGACAATCCCAACACCGTACTGTCCCGACCGCGACTGCTCGACCTGACCGCCGGTCGGGAGGCGAAGCCATACGACCGCGCGATCGACAACACCGTCAGCCGGCTGCGCCGCAAGATCGAGGACGACCCTTCCACCCCGCGGATCATCGTCACCGAATGGGGCGGCGGATACCGTTTGGCCGTCGAGGTGACGGAAGCGTCCGGATCAAGATCATGAAACGTCTTTGGCCGCGGAAACTCAGGGCGCAGTTCGCGCTTCTCCTCGCGTCGGCGCTGATTCTGGCCAACGTGATGGCTTTCGTCCTGCTGGTGGCCGACCGGGTGCGGTTCAGCCGCGAGGCGTTCGACGACGTCGTGGCCTCCGAACTGGCCGCGTTGGTCAATGTCATCGAAACCGTGCCCGAGCACCGCGTCCGGAGCGTTTTGCGCCGCGTGGGCAACCGCGGGGCGCGGGTGGAGATCCTGCCGGAACCCGTCATCGACGCGACCGGAGCCTCGGAGCGGGAACGGGCAATCGCCTCAGAAATCTCGGCGAGCCTCGACGGGCGCGAAGTCCGGGTCTCCCTGACCCGTTCCGCCCCGCCTGGATTCGGCCGCCCCGGCCGGGAGGGGGGACACGGCCATTCGCCGCCGCCGCACGGCCCGCCCCGCGTCGTGATCGCGCTTCCCGTCACCGTCTCCGGGGAGTCGGCGTGGCTGAACGTTGTCGCCCTGCAGGGCAGGGTGGGGCCGATCGGATTTCACGCCCTGTTCATGGGACTGGTCCTGTCGCTCGCGGCGGTCCTCGGAGGCGGCCTTTGGTTTCTCCGGCGCATGACCCGCCCACTCGGAATGCTTCAGAGCGCGGCGGAAGCCGCGGGCCGTGGGGACCGCGCCGCCCGCGTGCCGGAGGATGGCGCGGCGGAGATCGCCGGCGTCGCCAGGGCGTTCAACGACATGCAGGCCCGGATCGCCCGGTTCGACGCCGAACGCATGCGCACGCTCGCCGCCGTCGCGCACGACCTGCGGACACCGCTGACCAGCCTGCGCATCCGGGCCGAACTTCTCGATGGGGATGAAGCCGCGTCGATCATCGCGACGGTCGAGGAGATGACCGTGATGGCCGAAGGCCTTTTGGCGTACGCCCGCGGCGAGGCGGAGTTCGAAGCCGCCGAACGCGTCGAGTTGTCGCCGCTGCTGTCGCGGTTGGCGGAAGATTCGGGGGCCGCCTTCGCGCCGATTGACGGGGTCGCCGTGATCGGCCGACCCGTGGCCCTCGCCAGGCTGTTCACCAACCTCGTAGACAACGCGTTGCGCTACGGCGGCGGGGCGGAGATTGGCGTCGATGTCTCCGAAGGCATGGCCCGGGTTTCGATACTGGACCGGGGGCCCGGCATTCCGGAGGAACGCCTCCAATCCATGCTGGATCCCTTCGTCAGGGGCGACGACAGCAGGAACGCGGAAACCGGCGGGGCCGGCCTCGGCCTGTCGATCGCGAAGTCCATCGCGGTCGGTCATGGAGGAAGCGTGTCCCTGTCCAACCGCGAAGGCGGCGGACTTAGGGCCGAGGTCCGCCTGCCGCTCGCGTGAGCGCCGGTTCCGGGGGGAACGGCTCCGGGAATGCCCGCCGGCGCGGGGTTTCCCCGCATTCGCCGCGGAAGAATCGTCCGGCGAAGGGTGTAAGCCTCGCGTTGGGACGCGAACGGAGAGTTGGGAGATTCGTGATCCGTGAATTCCGCCGTACCGGACTTCGACGCGCTCCCGTGGCGTGGTCATTCCATCGCCATGCGCCGATGTTTCGCGCGACCGTGGATTGACATTGTCGCGATGCGCCGGAGTCGCGGCCCGGCTGTCGGACAACGGCCGGGGACCATGAAAACGGGAACAGCCGACGTTAGGACGAATTGGCCATCGCCGGCTTGGAGTTGCCCCGGCGGAACCGGGAGGGTATACGCGCCCCATGACGGATCAGTCGTTCACCGAAAACACCACGCGCGGCAAGGTGCGCTTGGCCATGCGGAACTCCCTCGAGCGCGTCCGGCCCGGCATCGCGGTCGATGGGAACGGCAGTGTCGCGTCGTTGTCGGACAACCTTCTGCCGGGCGTCGAGGAGCAGGACTTTTTCGACGACTTTCGCAAAGATCGGGAGGCTCCGCTCGAGGATCTCCACGTCGCGCACTCGTCGCGGATGCTCGCGATCAATTGTTTCGCGCCCTTCACCCGCCGGGTTTCCGAGCCCAGATCGTCCGAGCGGGACATATCCTTCGACGAGATTCGTTTCGAGCGGGATTATCCCATCTGGGCGCGGGGCGAGCCGTCAATTCTCAACGTCGTGCTGTCGGGGCCGGGAGGCGTCATCGGAGTCGAATCGAATCTGGCGGAATACCTGACATACAATTGGCCGGAGTTTCCCGACGCATGCGAAGAGCGGATCCGCGACGTGAGGAGGAACGGCGGTTATTTCAAGGAAATGCTTCGCCTGAAGTCGAATCCCGACCTCTATTATTACCTGGACGCCGCGCGGTTGATCAAGCAGGCGCTGGGAATGGCGCGGGCGTATTTCCATCAACGGTCGACGCTTCTCTATCTTTATTGGGAACCGACCAACGCCGAGGCTTATCCGGAATTCGCGCGGCATCGGGGGGAAGTCGTGGAATTCGCCGAGCGGGTTTCCAGCGTCGAAGGAACAAAGCCCGGATTCCTCCACATGAGCTATCCCGAACTTTTCGACTTCTGGGAGAAAAACCAACCGGCCGGATGGCTGGTCGAGCATTTGCGGAATTTCCGAGACAGGTATGAAGTCGAAATGTGATTTTTGGGATTTCCCGAAGTGTCTGCGGAATTTTTGATTTCACGTTTCTAAAATCGGCCCGGATTCACCTCCATCCGCACCGCCGTTGATCTCCGCGTTCGCCTTCGCGGATTAACCTGCACTCCGCGGCGCTCAAGAATTCCCGAACCGCTTGGCCGATGAATCCGATGGCGGCCGCGCCGCGGCTCGACAATGCGTCGGCCGATGGACACAGGGCGTGGCGGGAGTCGGCGGTACCGGGAATTACCAAGCGGGCGACGCGCGGATCAGAGGCGCGGCGAGGTGTGGTTGCGGGTTTTCGCTCATCGCCTAGGCGAATTCGTGGGCTCCGCGCGCGTCGCACCATCCGCGGAGCGCGACGGAAAGCCTCCGGCGCATTGACCTGCCCCCTAATTTAGTCGGATTCACAATCGGCAATGTTCTCATTCCACATCGATCAAGTTCGCGGATCCGCCTCAGAAGGCGGGCACCTCCAAAAGACGCAATCTCACCGCTCTTTGGGTCCGCCGGATGATTCGGAAAATTCCTTGTACGCCTTCGCGGCGCGCAAAATCAGGGGCGGCCTTCCCTTGTCAGGGCCGCCCGAGTGATGCTCGATGATTTTGTCCACATACTTTTCGAGCATTCCTATCACCAAGAGGTCCGCTGATTTCGGATTGAGCTGCAACTCGACCCGGTCGAGCCGTCGCAGATATTGATTGAAGGCCAGAATTTTGTCCCGGGCAATTTCGTATTCCAAAGCGTTCCGGCCGAGATTCCTCTCGATATCCTCTATTGAATTCAGTCGAAGCGCCCTGGCCGCCTCGAACGCGCGGCCGGCGTTCTGCGCGAAACTTATCTGAGAGTAGAATCCGCGCAACCGCGCCACGAAGTCGTGCATGTCCATGAAGTCGCCACTTTGATTGGTCATCCGCACGACGTTGGCCTCCAACAGCCGCGCGATGAGCGCGTCACCGGAACGGGTCAGAAATCCAAGGGATTCGAGCAGGCCCAGTTCCACTTCGCTTGGTCCGCCGCTTTCGGGCTTGTAGGCGATTTCGTGTTCGATTTCATTCCACAAGTGCGCCATCATGGTGCACACTTGGATTTCGCACTCGGCACCCAGAAGATTTTCATAATCTTCCACGCAATCCTCCTCCGGAAGATGCACTTGGCAATGCGTCGCCTTGTAGAATTTCTTTTCTTCGATATCGAATTTGTCCTTTTCGTCGACCTCGACCTTTCCGTCGACGGGACCGCGAAAACGATCTTCCAGCACGGTTACGGTGCGCCACTCGTCCTCCGGTTGGTAAAGGGCGATGCGCACACCGGAGAAATCGCCGATATCGCGGAACACGTCGTCGACGTCCTCATACTTCTTCGAATCAACGCGCCGCCGGACCTTTCCCTCGAAGCTCTTGACGGTTTTTGTGCGCGATGTGACCTGCGCGCGAATCGCGTGTTCGTCGACCTCCGTTCGGCAGATATCCGCGATCCTGCCGGACAGCTTCACAAACCGGTCGCGCTCTCGTTCATAGCGGTCGACGGATTCGCGGATCAGTTGTTCATTCACGGGCATTGTGTTCATCCGATGGTTAAACTTCGGGATTCGTTGAAGCCGCTCTCGGCGGGCGATTCCCGCGGGAGTGGACTCCGGGGTGAGGGACGGCACCGGAGAAATTCGCGGTTTCCAAGGAGCCGCCCGGCATGACTCGCGCGCTGGATTCCCG
>JANQKA010000597.1 GCA_028281405.1 Hasllibacter sp.
CCGGACCATGTCCCGGCGCAGTTCCTTTTCCGTCATGGCAGCATCCCGAACGCGTCTTCGAAAAATGTCTCGGAGCCGAAATTCCCCGATTTGAGCGCCAGCGCCATCGGCGTGCCTCCAACCGTCCCGGTCCAGGGGACGCCAGGGGCGAACTCGGGCCCGATGCGCAGGGCCCGGACGCCAAGTGCCGACACCAAGGCCCCCGAGGTTTCTCCCCCCGCGACGATCATCTTCCGGTGCCCGGCGTCGGCGAGGGTGGCCGCCAGCGCGCCCAGGGCGCGCTCGACCATCGCGCCCGCTCCTTGGACTCCATATCGGCGCTGCGCCGCCCGGACCTCGTCGGGACCGGCGGAGGCGTGGATCAGAACGGGCTGGTCGGCGGGTTGCCCGTCCGCCCAGTCGGCCAGATCCGCGATCGCGGCGTCGCCGGCGGCGATGTCGTCCAAGCGGAGGCGTCGCGTCGGCCAGCGGCTCCCCGCCCGGGCGATCTGACCGAGGGTGGCGGTTGAGCAACTTCCCGCCAGAATCAACTTCCGCCCCTCGACGCGGGGCGGGCGGGGCGCGGGCGACCAACCGATACGCCCGGATTTCCGCAGGGATTCCGGCAGGCCGAGCGCGATTCCCGATCCACCGGTGATGAGCATGTCGTCGGGGATGGCCGACGCGACCGCGACGAGATCGCTTCGTTCGGTGGCGTCGGTGACGATGTGGGACGCGCCTTCCCCGATCAGCGTGGCGATCGCCGCGCGGATGGCCTCCGAGCCAAGCCGGATGGTTTCCAGTGGCACGACCGCGGCCCGGCCCCGGCTTTGCGCCTCCATCAACCGGACGAGGCTGGAGTCGCGCATCGGCGTCAACGGGTGATCCTTCATCGAACTTTCCGAAAGGGGATCGCCGTGGACGAAGAGGTGCCCTTGATACACCGTGCGCCCGTTCTCGGGAAACGCGGGGCAGATCACGGCGGCCGCGGCGCCGGAGCGGTCCAGCAGCGCGTCGGTGATCGGGCCGATGTTGCCCGACGCGGTCGAATCGAAGGTCGAGCAGTACTTCTCGATAATCCGGCCGGCGCCGTTGGCCTTTAGCCAGTCATGGGCCGCCAACGACATCGACACCGCTTCGTCCGCGGGGGCCGTCCGCGACTTCAACGCCACCACGACGGCGTCGGCGCCGCCGAGGTCGATGGAGCCGTCGGGAACGCCGATGACCTGAACGGCGCTCATCCCCTCCTTGACCAGCGTGTTGCAAAGGTCGGTCGCGCCGGTGAAATCGTCGGCGATCGCCCCGAGAGCGATGCTCATGGCCCGTCCAATCCGCGCAGAACCGTGGCGGTCACGGCCTTGGTTCCCATGTCCCCGCCGAATTCCACCGGACGCAGGGCGTTGGTCCGGAATCCGGATTCCACGGCCCCGTCGATCGCCGCTGCGGCCGCCCCGAACCGGTCGTTGCCCGTTTTTTCGGCGAGATAATCCAGCATCAGGGCCCCGCTGAGGATCGCGGCGAGGGGATTGGCCTTGTCGGTTCCCATGATGTCCGGGGCGCTGCCGTGGGCGGGTTGGAAGAGGCCGGTGCCGTCGCCAATCTCGGCGCAGGAGGCCATGCCCATGCCGCCGACGAGTCCCCCGGCGAGATCGGACAGGATGTCTCCGAACATGTTCTCCATAACCATCACGTCGTAGTCCCAAGGGTTGCGGATCAGATTGAGCGCCTGCGCGTCGACGTAGCTGTGGTCGGAGTCGACATCCGGATACCGGGGCGCGATCTCGTCGAAGATCCGGCGGAAGAACGCCATGGAGGCGAACACGTTCGCCTTGTCGACGCAGGTCAGTCTTCCCTTGCCCCCGCGCGCCTTGCGCTTCCGGGCGAGGCGGAAGCCGAAATGGTGGAGTTTCTCGGTGGTCGGGCGCGAAATCCGCAGCGTGTCGCGCACCTCCTCGTCGCCGATGATTCCCGCGCGTCCGTGCACCGCGGCCGAGTAGAACAGGCCTTCGGTGGATTCGCGGAGGATCACCATGTCGATGTCAGCGGCGCGCGGATCGGCCAGCCGCCGGGGGGCGTTCGGGTAGGCCTTGACCGGCCGCACCCCGGCGTAGAGTCCGTACCGGTCGCGCAGCCGCAGATGCGGGCTGACCTCGGTCCCGTCCCGGTGGCGGACGGAGGGAAGCCCGATCGCCCCCAGGAAAATGGCGTCGGCCCGGCCAACCTTCTCCTCTCCGCCGGGTTCGATGTCCCGTCCGGTGTCCGCGAAATATCCCGCTCCCGCGAACGTCTCCTCGACCTCGAAGCCGCAGCTGCCGGCTTTGGCGCAGGCCGTCGCCGCGACCTCGATCGCGGCCTCCGAAACGTCCGTCCCGATTCCGTCGCCCTTGATCAAGGCCACCAGCGCGTGTCCCGGCATGGGTCGCCCCTCCTTCAAAGTTGGGGAAGTTTGTAGTTTTCCAGGATTTCCAACAGTTCCCGCGCCGCCCGCCTCCGGTGACTCCTGAAGCTCCGGCGCGCCGCTTCCGCGTCGCCGGCCAGCAGGGCGCCGAGGATTTCGCGGTGCTCCGCGGTCGACCTGACGGGGACTTCGCGCAGTCGCAACGTGATGATCCGCGCCCGGTGCGCTTGATCGAAGAGCGATTCGACGAAGTCCTTCAGCCTGCGGTTTCCGTGCAGTTCCAGAAGGCTTCTGTGGAAAAAGTCGTCGGATTCCGCCCAGGCGTCGAGGTCGCCCGCCCGGAGCGCGTCCTCCATGTCCCGCGTCGCCTCGACCAGGGGCGCGACCTCCTCGGCCCCTGGCCGCCTCGCCGCGAGCGCGGCCGCGGCGTCCGGCTCCAGGGAGGTCAGGATTTCATAGATTTCCTTCATGTCGCCGGGTCGGATCGGAAGCACCCGGGCGCCGCGGCGGGGAATCAGCTCGACCAAACCCTCGGCCTCGAGGCGGATCAGCGCCTCGCGCACCGGCGTGCGGCTCATGCCCAGGCGCAGGGCGATCTCGGATTCCGGCGCCTGATAGCCCGGCGGCATCCGGTTCGAGCGGATCTCCCCCTTGAGCTGCGTGTACGCGTCGCTCACGCGGGATGTCTTGACGGCGGCTTCCATGTCGACGGCGTCTCCTTCCACCCGGTTCTCGCACGGCGGGGTCGGCGCGTCAAATAATTTAATGAATACATTGACGGATGCGTGGCGGTATGCGACACCAGACGTCGGCGGGGCTGCCCGGACGGGGAGTCGCCGCCGGGGAAACGAAACCGGGAGGATCCCAATGTCTTTGAAGAAACTGCTCGCCGCCGCCGCGGTCGCGGCGGCGGCCGGGGCGCCGGGCGCCGCGGCCGAAACCGTCCTCAAACTCCAGACGTCCACTCAGTCCGGGGCGTTCGAGTACACCTATCTCGCCGAGAACTGGGGCGACCGCCTCGAGGCCATGTCGGGCGGGGAACTGTCGATCGAATTCTTTCCGATCAACTCGATCGTGGACCGGAGGGAGACGCCCGAAGCGGTGATGGCCGGCGTTCTGTCGGGCGACCTGACGGCGGTCTCCTACTTCTCCGGCCGCGACCCGGCCTTCGCCATCCTGGGAGACCTGATCGCCGGCTACGACACGGTGGACCAGGTTCAAACCTTCTGCCGCCACGGCGGAGGGCGCGAGGCGCTGCAGGATCTGTGGGACTCGGTCCTTCCGGGAGCGCTTCACGTCGTCGGCTGCGCCGCCGCCGCGAAGGAGGCGCTCGTGGCCAAGGCCGAGATCAACGGCGTCGCCGATCTGAAGGGGGTCAAAATCCGTTCACCGTCGGGCTTGGCGGCGACCGTGTTCCAGAAGGCCGGGGCCGCTCCGGTGTCGATGTCGCTGAGCGACGTGTTCACCTCGCTCGAGAAGGGCGTGATCGACGCCGCCGACGCCTCCGCCTACATCAACAACTCGACCAGCGGCTTCCATCAGGTCGCCAAGAACCCGCTGTATCCGGGCATCCACTCGATGGCCGTGCGCCAGTTCACCGTGAACAGGGGCGTCTGGGACGGCCTGACCGACGACCAGCGCGAGGTGCTGGAAATTTGGTTCCACGCCGCCTACGACGACGTGCGCAGGCAACTGGACCTGCAGGACCGGGCGCAGGTGGCCAAGGACAAGGCCGGTGGCGATATCAACGTCATAGACTGGCCCCAGGAGGAGCGCGACAAGTTCCGGGCCATCGCCGTCGAAGCCTGGGAGGAGACCGCCGACAAGTCGCCCGCGGCCCGGGCCGCGCTCGACTCGCACTACGCCTACATGAAAACCATCGGTCTGCTCGACTGATTCATCCACCGGCGGGCGCGCGCCGCCCGCCGGCGGGACACCCAAGGGAGCGGAACATGCGGGGATTCGTCAACGTCATGGGCGCGGTCAGCGTTTTTCTGGGCAGGGCCTGCGGAGTGTTCTACCTCGCGGCCATCGCCCTATCGATCTACGAGGTCGTCATGCGCTACGCGTTCGGCGCGCCCACCTCGTGGACCTCCGAGACCATAATGATGCTGGTGGCCACGGCTTGGCTGTTCTGCGTCGGCGCGGTCACGCGGCAACGACGCCACATCACGGTCACCACGATGGAACTGCTGGTCGGGGAGGATATCTGGAACCGCACGAAGAAGGCCGCGATCGTGATCTCCATGATCGCCGTGGCGGGACTGATCGTCATGCTGTGGGGCCCCATGATCAAGGTGCTCCAGGCTCCGCAGACCACGGGCAGCGCCTTTGATCCGCCGTCGCCGACCTACGTCAAGACCGCATTCGTGGCGGCGGCGGCGCTGTACCTGCTCCAATTGGCCGCCAACCTGGTCGATCCCGCCGGAAAGTCGGGAGGAACCGCCGATGGGGGCGCCGAATAATGGGCATCGAACTCATCACGCTGGCCATCGTCGCGGCGCTGTTCTCGCTGATGGCCGCCGGAGTGCCGCTCGGCGCGTCGACCCTGCTCATTTCCGTCTCGACCGCGTATCTCGCGTTCGGGAGCAACGGCTTCATCCTCGTGAC
>JANQKA010000723.1 GCA_028281405.1 Hasllibacter sp.
GGCCAACCACCTTTACGAAGACGACCTGCCCGACGGGCTCGATCTTGGCCCCGTGGTCGCGATCGATTGCGAGACGATGGGCCTCGACCCCCGCAGGGATCGGCTTTGCCTCATCCAGATGTCGCGCGGCGACGGCGACGCGCATTTGGTCAGGATAGCCAAGGACCGCGCGGAGGCGCCGAACCTGTGCGCGATGCTGAACAACCCGGATGTTTTGAAGCTGTTCCACTTCGGGCGATTCGATATCGCCATGATCCTCGAGACGTTCCGGGTTCTGGCCCGACCGGTCTGGTGCACGAAGATCGCTTCGAAACTGGCGCGCACCTACACCGACCGCCACGGCCTGAAGGCGCTTCTGCACGATCTGCTGGATATCGACATCTCCAAGCAGCAGCAGTCCTCCTATTGGGGAGCCGAGGCCCTGTCGGAGGCGCAGCTCGAGTACGCGGCGACCGACGTCCTGTATCTGCACCGGCTGAAGGAAATCCTGCGGGACAGGCTGGAGCGCGAAGGCCGCGCCGAGCTCGCCGACGCGTGCTTCGATTTTCTGCCCGACCGCGCGCGGCTGGACCTCGCCGGCTGGCCCGACACCGACATTTTCGCCCACTGAGCCCCGCCGTGTCGAAGGATGGATCAAATCGGCGGACCGGGGAGACGGGCTACTCGCGCTTCGTGCGCCTCGCCAGGGTGTTCCTGCCTCTGCTCGCGCTGGTTTTGTTGTCCACGCTGTTCCTGTTCGCCCGCAGCATAAATCCCGAGGACGCGATCCCTTTCGCCGACGTGGACGTGCGCGAACTCGCGCGTCAGGGAGGCATTTCGGCTCCGTCGTACTCCAGCCGGACGACCGAGGGGGCGACGCTGGAGCTGACCGCGAGCCGGGCCGTGCCCGACGCGTCGAACAAGAACGGCGTCACCGCGGTGGGGGTCACCGCGAAGGTCGATTGGCCGGACGGCGCCCGTCTGACAATCAAGGCGGATATCGGGCGCGTCGACGGCGGCTCCGAAACCCTCGAACTCGAGCACAACGCGGTAATCGCCTCCTCGCTCGGCTACGCGATCCGCTCCGACCTCCTGATCGGCCGGACCGACATCGTGGAGATCGCGTCGCCGGAAAGCGTCGTGGGGGAAGGCCCGTTCGGCGACGTCAGGGCGGGCGCGATGATCCTGCGCGGGGGCGGGAAGGGCGGGAACAACTTCGTTGTCGATTTCATCGATGGCGTGAAATGGTTATATGATCCCGTCAGGTAGGTCCGGTTCCACGGGGGACGACATGTTCGCAGCACGCTCCGCGCTCAGCCTTTGCCTCGCGCTCGCCGCGCTTCCCGCCGCGGCCCAGATCGGCTTCGACGCGTCCAGGCAGGACACCGGGGTTCCGATTGAGGTGACCGCCGAATCGCTCCGCATGGATCAGGAGGCGAACACGGCGGTGTTCACCGGCGACGTAGTCATCCTGCAGGACAGCATGAGGATGACCGCCGAGGAAGTAACCGTGGTCTACAGCGCGGGCCAGGACGACATCGAAAGCATCGTCGCGACCGGCGGCGTGACGCTGGTGACGCCGCGCGAGGCGGCGGAAGGCGAGCGGGCGGTGTATCGCCCGATCGACCAGCACATCGTGATCACGGGGGACGTGCTTCTGACCCGGGGGGCGGGGTCGATCGCGGGCGACCGCCTCGACTACGATCTGGAGGCGGGCAAGGGCACCGTCTCGGGCGGCGTCCGGACCATTCTGGGCGGCGGCAACTGATGGCGGCTCCGGAACCGGCGGGCGGGGGTGGTGGAGTCGGCCTGGAGGTTTCGGGCCTTCGGAAATCCTACCGCAACCGCCATGTCATCCGCGACGTGTCGCTGGATCTCGGGCGCGGGGAGGTCGTCGCCCTGCTCGGACCGAACGGATCGGGCAAGACGACCTGCTTCTACGCGATCGCGGGCCTCGTCACGCCGGAAGGGGGCCAGGTCCTGATCGATGGCCGGGACGCGACGCTTCTGCCCATGTACCGCCGGGCGAAGATGGGAATCGGCTACCTGCCGCAGGAGGTGTCGATCTTCCGCGGCCTTTCCGTCGAGAAGAACATCATGGCGGTCCTCGAGATCGCCGAAAAAAACCGCCAGAGGCGGCGCGAAAGGCTGGAGGAGCTCCTGTCGGAATTCTCCATCGACCACCTTCGGCGCGCTCCGGCCCTGGCCCTGTCGGGCGGCGAGCGGCGGCGCGCGGAAATCGCGCGCTGTCTGGCCGCCGACCCGAAGTACCTTTTGCTCGACGAGCCGTTCGCCGGCGTAGATCCGATCGCGGTCGGCGAAATCCGCCACCTCGTGGCGGACCTCAAGACCCGGGGAATCGGCGTCCTGATCACCGACCACAACGTGCAGGAAACGCTGGGAATCGTCGACCGGGCCTTCATCCTTCACGACGGAACCGTGCTGATGAGCGGAACCACCGAGGAGGTCGTCAACGACGAAAACGTGCGCCGGGTCTATCTGGGCGAGAATTTCCGCGTGACCTGACCGATTCCGGGGCGGCGGCGCGGCGCGTTTCGGGAGTTGACGCCGCCGCCGGAGAACCCCAATCAGAGGCCCGGCCCGCCGCCGCGCAAGGCATGACGAGTGCAAGGAAAGAGGAACGAGTGATGCGCTACCGGATCAGCGGAAAGCAGATCGAAATCGGCGAAGCCCTGAGCACGCACGTCAGGAGCGCGCTGGAGGAGATCCTGGGCAAGTACTCCCAGCGGCCGACCGACGCCCAGGTCGTGTTTTCCCGGGACGCGCACAATTTCGTCTGCGAGGCCACCGTGCACCTTTCGTCTGGCCTGACGGCGCAGGCGAAGGCCCAGGATGTCGAGATTTACGCCGCCTTCGACGCCTGCGGCGCGAAGATGGACAAGCAGCTCCGCCGGTACAAGCGGCGCCTGAAGAACCATCACCGGGACCGCGCGGCGGATGTTGAAGTCAGCCAGGGCGCCTCCTACATCCTCGCGCGCCACGACGAGGACCGGGAGGAGGACGACGGCGACGGGCATCCGATCATCATCGCCGAGATGGAGACGAAAATTTCCACCCTCGCGGTCGGCGACGCCGTCATGCAGATGGAGTTGAACCACTCTCCGGTTCTCGTCTTCAGGAACGAAAAGACCGAAGGGTTGAACGTGGTCTACCGTCGGGAAGACGGAAACATAGGCTGGATCGACCCGAAACCGGGGGGCTGACCGCGGTCGGCCACCCCTTTTTTGTGGGATACTGAGGTATGCGGATTTCGCAGATCATCGCGCCTGATGGGGTGCGTGTCGCCGGACACTCGACGTCCAAGAAGCGGCTGTTTCAAACGTTGGGGGAGTTCGCCGAACAGGTCTACCGCATCCCGGCCGCCGAGGCCACGACGGGCCTTTTGGAGCGCGAATCACTCGGTTCGACCGGGGTTGGCGGGGGCGTCGCGCTGCCGCACGCGCGGGTCTCCGGGATTTCGGAGGTCCACGGCGTGTTCGTCCGCCTCGAGAAGCCGCTGCCCTTCGATTCCGTCGACCGCCAGCCGGTCGATCTGATCATCGCCCTGTTCGCGCCGCGGGACGGCGGGGCGGACCATCTCAAGTCGCTCGCGCTGATCGCGCGCACCATGCGGGATCCGGGAATCCGCGAAAAGCTCCGCGCCAACGATTCCCCCGGAACGCTTTACGCCATTCTGTCGGAAGGCCCCGTCGCGGAGGCGGCCTGACTTCGTCGGGAATCCGCCTGGGCGTTCCGAAAGAGGGCGGATTTCCCTCCGCGTTCGCCGAACCCGGACCGAATCGTCGCTCACCGATTACGGCTTTCTGGCGGACCGTGTTCCTCACGGACACGCAAGGGGATGTCCGAACATGATCCGTGGCGGCGATTTCCCGTTCGCTTATGGATCGTCCGCGCCGGGATGTCATGCCACGGAGCCCATCGGACCGGATCAAAGATTGATTCCCGGGCAGGGGATAGGTGGCCCCTGCGCTGCGCGGCGGAGGTGGATTCGAATCCATCGCGGGTAGGCGGGTGGTCCACCGTTTCCGACCGCGCGTCGGCGGTTGGGGGACCATCGCTCCACGCGTCCCGGCCCCGCGCGACAAGAGAGCCTTCGAGGCGATCTCCGGATGTTTCCTCAGTGAACGGTTGGCGGAGACGCGGGATACGAGCTCCGTCGACTTCGCCCCGCTCCCCCAAGCCGGAGCCGACCCGCCCCGCGACATCGGGAGGCGGAATTTCCAGCCCGCCGGAGCTTGCGGCGCGGGCGGGGATGCGCTATGCGATGCAAACAAGCGGTAGGCCGATCAATGGATGGATATCTATCCCTCTTTTGGGAGTTTTTGAGCGACGTGGGCACCCGAAACCTGTTCATGATCGTGATCAGCGTTTTGGCCGGGGTGTACCTTTTGGCCAAAATGTGGTTGGCGGCCAAGTCCGCCGACCGGAATTTCAACGCGATGTTGAATATTTACAACAAGCAAGTCGAGGAAAGTCGGGAATTTCGGAAGGAAGCCCGCGAACGGGACGAGGCCTCGCGGAAGGAAACCCGCGAACGGGACGAGGCCTCGCGGAAGGAAACCCGCGAACGGGACGAGGCGTGGAAGACGAGGCACGACGCCCTGGCCAAGGAAATTCACGAAAAGGAAGCCGCCCTGCGGAAGGAGATCCATGAACGTGACGAGGCTTGGAAGACGAGGCACGACGCCCTGGCCAAGGAAATTCACGAAAAGGAAGCCGCCCTGCGGAAGGATATCCATGAACGTGACGAGGCTTGGAAGACGAGGCACGACGCCCTGGTCAAGGAAATTCACGAAAAGGAAGCCGCCCTGAAGATGGAGATTCACGAACGTGACGAGGCGTGGAAGACGAGGCACGACGCCCTGATCAAGGAAATTCACGAAAAGGAAGTTGCCCTGAAGATGGAAATCGATGAGCGGATTGCCGCCCAGCGGGAGGATTCCGCCGTGTTGAAGGACGTCCACGCTTTGCTTAAAATCCTCGTTTCGGAGCGGGAGACGTCACCCGATGAGGCTCGGGAGGCGGCGGTTCGTCGACCGATGTTCGGAGAGGCGCGGGGAAATTCACCTATTTCGGAAGAAGAGGACGGAAAGCCCCTCCCCGGCGGCCATTCGGGCAATCAGGCGAACGAACCAAAGCAAAAGAATTCCAGCAGCGGCAAATTGGCGAGGAGGTCAACCGGTACCGGCCGAGGGGGCCGGTTGACCGCCAAGCGTGCCGGGTGAGGATCAGCTTGCCGGCATTCACCATGCCGAGGTGCCCCGAGAATCAGCGTCTGCCAGCTTAGATCGGTTCCACACATATTCACATGGGGGTGCGGGGGGCTCCGGAGGCGGCGCTGGGAATGTGGCTCCTTCGACCCGGCGTAAACTTGCCGAATTCCATTTCGCGCGATTGTCTGCGCCGCCCGGCGGCGGGCCAGAGCGGTGAAATCGTACGCCGACGGCCCTAGGCCTCGTAGCGGCCGTTCCGGTGCCAACGCCACGCGTCCGAAATCATCCGGCCGAGCGTGGACCGCCCCGGTTTCCAGCCAAGCTCCGCGGAGGCCCGCGTGGATCCCGACACCAACCGCGCCGCGTCTCCGGGACGCCGGCCTCCATACTCGACGGGAACGGCGCGGTTCGTGACGACGCCCGACGCGGCCACGACCTCGCGCACGGAAAACCCCGATCCTGTTCCGAGATTGAACACGCGCCCGCCCCGGCCGTCGAGAAGCCACGAGACGCCTTTCACATGCGCGTCGGCCAGGTCGGAAACGTGCACGTAGTCACGGATGCAGGTGCCGTCGGGCGTGGGATAGTCAGTTCCGAAAATCGTCAGGGCCGGACGGCCGCCGTCGATCGCGTCCAACATCAGGGGAATGAGATGTGTCTCGGGGCGGTGGAATTCGCCGATCTCCCCGTCGGGATCGGCTCCCGCCACATTGAAATAGCGGAAGACGACCGTGTTCAGCCCGTGGGCGGCGCGGAAGTCGTCCAACATCTCCTCGATGGCGCGCTTCGACCTGCCGTAGGCGTTCATGGGCAATTGCGGCGACGACTCGTCGAGAACCACTCCGTCCTGATCGCCGTAGGTTGCGCAGGTGGAGGAAAAAACGAAATTCATGCACCCGGCGGACACCGCCGCCTCGACGAGGTTCAACGATCCGGCCAGGTTGGTCCGCCAATAGCGCCCCGGTTCCCTCACCGCCTCGCCCACGAGGCTGAGCGCGGCGAAATGCATGACCGCGACGGGCCGGTGGCGGTCGAAAACCTCGTCCAGGCGGGCCCGGTCGAGCAGGTCGCCCTCCTCGAGGGGGCCGAACTTCACCGCGTCCCGCCATCCGGTGGTGATGTTGTCGAAAGTCACGGGGACATGGCCCGCCGCCGCCAACGCTTTGCAGGCGTGGCTCCCGATGTATCCGGCGCCGCCGGTGACGAGGACGGCGGGCTTGTCGGATTCCCGCGCCCGGGCCACTACGGATTCCGTTGGCCGGGTGGGGAAAGGGAGGAGAGAAAGTCCCCGAAATCGTCCCGCAAATCGGGCCTGGCCAGGGCGAAACTGACCGTCGCCTGAAGGAGACCAGCCTTGGAGCCGCAATCGAAGCGTTCTCCGTCGAACAGGAAGCCGTGGACGCCGTCGCCTCCGCCCGCTTCCCGCGCGATGGCGTCGGTCAATTGGATTTCGCCGCCGGAGCCGTCGGAGCCGGCCACCTCCCGGTCGAGGTTCCGCATCACGTTCGGCGTCAGGATGTATCGGCCCACCACGGCGAGGTTCGACGGCTCCTCGCCCGGCGCCGGCTTTTCGACCATTCCCTTGGCCTTGAACGTTACTCCGTTCCGGTTCTCGACTTCGAACACGCCGTAGGCGTGGGCTTTTTCCGGAGGAACCTCCATCGCGGCGACGAAATTGCCGCCGGTCTCCCTCCAAGCCTCCACCATCTGCTCGAGACAGGGCGTTTCGGCGGCGATCACGTCGTCGGGCAGGATCACGGCGAACGGCTCGTCGCCGAGGAGCCGCCGGGCGCACCACACCGAGTGGCCAAGGCCCATCCTCTTGTGCTGGCGGACGTAGGCGATCGTTCCCGAATCCATGATGGTGGATTCCAAAGCCTCGGTCAGCTCGGGTTGCTTCTTCTCGCGCACCGCCGCCTCGAGCTCGGGAGCCATGTCGAAGTAGTCCTCCAGCGCGGTTTTGCCGCGCGAGGTTACGAAGATGAATTCCTCGATGCCCGCGGCACGGGCCTCGTCGATCGCGTATTGGATCAGCGGGCGGTCCACGAGCGTCATGATTTCCTTGGGAATTGATTTCGTGGCCGGAAGAAACCGTGTTCCGAAGCCCGCCACGGGAAAAATGGCCTTTGTGATAATGCGTTTCACGATCCGCCCCCTTTTTGCGTCCCTGTATCCCGACACGCGCCGGACTTGAAGGGGGGAATCCGGTCCGCCCGGCCCGGGGCCCGGGCGG
>JANQKA010000727.1 GCA_028281405.1 Hasllibacter sp.
TTGCAGCTTTTCCTGCAAGAAGCCCGGGACCGAGTGGGCGGGGAACATGATCGTGGACAACGGGCTGTTTCCCGACCCGAATATCAATAGGGCCAATGCCCCCATGTGTTCGGTTAAGGTGGTTCTTTCATCGGATGGCCATTGTTCGGCCCATGTCGTGGACGATTTAAATCGAACTGCAACGGGGGTGACTTGGCGGGAAGCTGTGGAAAAGTTGGCCCGCTCCATTCAATAAAGCGGCGAATCAGCCGGGAGAATTCCAAATGGAACAAGGGAGCTCCGCCAAGCCGCCTTCGGGGGCCGAGCCGTATCCCCACGCCGGTCGCCGGCTGCGCGTCGGCATTGTCGGAGGCGGCCGCGGCGCGCTGGTCGGTCGGTGGCACTGGACCGGAATGCGGCTATCGAACCGTTGGGATCTCGTCGCCGGGGCGCTCAGCTCGGATCCGGACACGGCGCGGGCCTCGGGCAGGGATTGGATGCTGGCGGAAGACCGCGCCTACGTGGACTTCGGCGAAATGGCGCGGGCAGAGGCGGCGCGGGAGGACGGCGTCGAGGCGGTGACGGTCTGCACCCCGAACTGGACCCACCGGGAGATCGCGGAAGCCTTCATGGCCGAGGGGATCGACGTGATCTGCGACAAGCCGATGACGATCACAAACGCCGATTGCGATGCGCTGATCGCGGCGCGGAGGGAGGCGGGAGTGGTGTTCGCCGTGACCTATCCCTACGCGTTCCACGCGATGGCGAGGCAGGCGCGGGAGATGATCGCGGCGGGAGCGGTCGGAGAGGTGCGGCAGGCGATCGTGGAATACGCCCAGGAATGGGCGACCGGGCCGGATGATCCGGGGGCGAAGGGACCGAAGTGGCGTCGCGATCCGGAGAAAGTCGGCCGCGCCTCGGCCACGGGCGACATCGGCACCCACGCCCTGCAGATGCTGGAATTCGTCACCGGACTCCGCGTCGCGCGCCTCAGGGCGGATTTCCACGTCTGCGGCGCGGACAAGCCGATGGAGGACACGTCGTTCATAAATTTCGCGCTCGACAACGGAGCTCCGGGGATGATGTGGATCACGCAGGCGGCGGCGGGGAATCACTGCGGCCTCCGATTCCGGATCTACGGCCAGGAGGGCGGCTTGAGCTGGGATCAGGAATCCCCGGAAATCCTGAGACACGCGCCGCTCGGCCAGCCTGAGCGGGTGTTGGTCCGGGGGCACGGCGCGGGGATCCTGCCCGCGGCGGAGCGCATGGCGTGCTTGCCCCGCGGCCACGGCGAAGCCCTGTCTGACGCCTGGGGCAACCTCTACACGGAGATCGCGGTGGCGGTGTCGGCCCGACGCTCCGGCACCCCCGTTCCCGACGGTTTGCTCGCGCTTCCCGACATCGAAACCGGCGCGCGGGGCGTCCGCTTCATAAATGCCGCGGCCGACAGCCACGAGGCGGGCGGGGCTTGGGTCGATCTCGCCCCGGCGTGAACGGAGTCATCAGTCCCGGTTGGACGACCCTATAATCGCGGAGAAGTTCGCGCGCGCGGCCGGCGACTGCCTGTTGATCGCGGCTTCCGCCTTGGCGAATTCCCTCTGCGCCCACTCGGTTCGCGGTTTGCGCTTTTCCAACGGCTTGGACGGCGCGGTCTCGTCGTTTTGGGGCGTTTTGTTTTGCATTCTGTCCTCCTGTTCCAATTCCGCTCAATCTACGCGTGGCCGCGAATCGGCGCGAGCCTGATTCATCCAGTTGGGAGGACAAAAGTGGGCGGAGGCGGCGACCCGCGACCCGTAGGCTGTTCGATTCGATGGCCGCGGGGATCTAAATCCGTTTCGCCTCATCTCGCGTCCGCAGAAGTTCGAGCCCATCAATCAGGACGTTGGACGCCGATTCGTCTGGGCAGTCGGGTCGACCGGGGAGTGGGGTGATTCGATTCGTCGGGCTCGTTGGGGAGCCGAACTGAGTCGTGTCCGGGGCGGCGCAACCGGCGGTAAAGGCCGTGGAATGGAGGTCGTCGGGAGACATTGGGCTTTGCACGGATGCGTGCATGCCATGTCCACCCAAAATATTCGAAAATCTTGTTGCGGGGCCATTGGGTTGTCGTCCATGTTCCTTCCGTCCGATGAGGAGGGCTGCGGATGGTACACAGCCAAATCAACGAGGGAGGACGAAATGTTTTACGACCTTCTTTCCAAATTCATGTCGACGGCGGCGGCTCCTTGGTGGATGCTGGCTGTGTTTGTTGTGGCCATGTTGCTTAATTGGGCGCACCAGCGCGGGTACAGCAAGAAGACTATGGAGGGACTTGAGAAGGGCCAGAAAGAGCAGGCCAAGAGCATCGGAAAATTGGAAGATAAGATAGACTCGGCCCGCGGGGAGTTGGTTTCGAAAATCGACAAGGTCGATTCGAAGGTGGACAGGGTCGACGCGAAGGTGGACAGGGTTAACGAAAATCTAACGAAAAGACAGGATCGCATTCAAGATAACGTGCCAGGTGTTGTCTACGGCATGGATCGGAAAAAGCGGCAGGAGTCGGAGCAGGAACCTCGACGTCGGCAGCAGGGGCGTGATAGGTGATTGTATGATGAGAAATCCCACACTGGGAATCACCCGATCCAATCAGTCTCGTCCAAGGATTGCCTTCGCTTTGTGTTCCGGGATTCCGTCTAAATCATGGACAACGGGCGGCTTCCTACTCCCGAAAGCGTGAACACCTCACCAACGCATCCACGTATTCGGGTATGGTGGTCTCGGGCGGGAAAGGGCGAAGGCCGTCCATCGTCGTGGACGATCCGGGGCGTGCGTCAACCGCGGGATGTGGCGGGAGGCGGTGGGAAAATAAGCCCGCTCCCTTCAATGAAGCGGAGAATTCAGCCGAGAGGTTTGCCATTTGGAACAGGGAAGCGCGGCCATTCCGCTTTCGGTCGCCGAGCCGAATCCCTCCGCCGGAAGCCGGCTGCCGTCGGCATGGTCGGGGGAGGCCGCGGCGCGCAGGTCGGGCGGTGGCACTGGACCGGAATGCGGCTTTCGAACCGTTGGGATCTCGTCGCCGCGGGGCGCTCAGCTCGGATCCGGACTCAGCGCCGTCCTCGATGGAAAGGTCCGAATCGACCTGGCCGGTGATGAAGGCGCCGTCTTCGGCGATACTGACCTGGCCGGATATCCAAACCTGTTCGCCGGCCCGAGTGAACGGCACGTAGTTGGCCGCCGTGGCGGGGGCGTCGGGAAGGGTCAGTCCGAGTTCGGATAGGCGGGCGTCGATGTCCATGAGTCTCGCTCCTTGAGTTTTCCGGTCGATGTCATAGCCCCGCCGTGCGCGTTGGGAAGGGCTCGGAATTTGCCCGCGCCCAGGTTGGTTGAGTGGCGGTCCGCGGCGGAATCCGTGTTGCAATAAGCGGAGGATTGGTGTATACGGTGCTCCGCGCGCTTCCCGCGCCCGGATACGAACTTGGCCGCCCGTCGTGAAACGATCGCTCGCCAGCGAGGGCGGCCCCTACAAACGGGACTTCGAGCAATTTGCGACTCTTCGGACACCTTTTCGCCGCGCTTACGGGATTGATTTTGTTGGCGGGATGTACCTCCCCCCAGCCGGGATCGACGGGCCCCCACGACCCTTTCGAATCGCTCAACCGCAAAGCTTTCGCGTTCAACCGCGGCACGGACCGATACTTCTTCGGCCCGGTTTCCAGAGGCTACGTTTTGGTCGTTCCATCGCCGATCAGGACTTCGCTGAAGAACTTCTCGTCAAACCTGGGCATGCCGGGCGTGGTCGTCAACGATTTGCTGCAGGCGGATGTAGACGACGCCGCGCACAACAGTTTCCGTTTCGTGTTCAACACGGTGTTCGGTTTCGGCGGGCTTCTGGATCCGGCCACCGACGCCGGACTGGACAGGCGCGACACGGATTTCGACCGAACCCTGGCAACCTGGGGAGTCGAACCGGGAGCTTATCTGGTGCTGCCGTTTCTTGGACCGTCGAGCGAGCGGGCCACGGCTGGCCGCGCCGTCGACATCGCGTTGAATCCGGTGAACCTGTTAGGGAGACACAAGCTGAGCGACGCCTTCGATTTCGCGTTGAATCCGGTGCACCTGTTCGGGAGCGAAGAGCTGAGGGACGCCGCGCCATACGCGGGGATTCCCGCCGGACTCGGCCAATACGCCGAATTCGGACCATTCATCGCCCTCGCTTATTACTCTCCGGGTGATGGCTACGCGGAGATGCGGGATGTGTACATCGTCCGAAGGGAATTCGCGGAGTCGGAGCGCGAGTCGGACGAGGAATACGACGCAGTTTCCGCGGCTCCGGCGTCCGCCGCCGAGGTGCCGTTCGACAAGGCGGTGGAACTGCACGACGCGGGGCGGGAGGGAGACGTTGCTTCCACCGAGCGCGCCGTCGCAGCCTTTGACGCCTTGGTGAAGAAAGATGCGGCGGACCCGGTCGTCCTCGCCTATCTGGGGTCGTCTTACGCTCTGCTGGCGCGCGATTCGCGGAGAGTCGCGAACAGAATGCGCTACGCCAACCGGGGGCTGAGCCATCTCGACGACGCGGTCTCCATGGCCCCGGACAAATTCACTCCCCGCTTTATACGGGTCAATGTCACGGCTCATATTCCCGCCATATTTGGTCGCACGGAACAAGCGGTCGAGGACTTGCTGTTATTGGACGCGATGTTCACGGAGGCGCGGAGTCCCTCGATGGCGGGCGGCATGATCGGGATATACGAGCTGCTATCGGAAAAGGCGCCCGAAAAGGGTGACTGGACGGAAAAGGCCCGGATCGCGCGCGAACTCGCGGAAAGGTGATCCGGTGGCGGAGATTTCCTTGAAGTCGGTGTCCAAGGCCTAAGTGAATCCGGTGTTCTCGTTCGAGGTTTTGGACAAGGCCCTGTCGGACGTTTGGGCAACCTCTACACGGAAATCGCGGGGCGGTTTCGGCCAGACGTTCCGGCACGTCCGTTTCCGATGGTTTGCTCGCGCTTCCCGACATTGAAACCGGCGCATGGGGCGTCCGCTTCATCAACGCCGCGGCCGACAGCCAGAAGCGGGCGGGGCTTGGGTCGATCTCGCCTTGGCGTGAACGGAGTCATCAGTCCCGGTTGGACGACTCGAAAATCGCGGAGAGGTTCGCGCGCGCGCGGCGACTGCCTGCTTATCGCGGCTTCCGCCTTGGCGATTTCCCTCCGCACCCACTCGGTTCGAGGGTCTCCAACGGCTTGGTGGGCGGTCCCGTCGGTTTGGGGTTTCTTGGTTTGCATACCGCTCTCCTGCTCTGATCCCGGTCAATCAATGCGTTGCCACGAACCAGCGGGAGCCTGTTTCAACCCATGGGGAGGAAAAATTTAACGGAGGCGGCGGCCCGCGACAGTTGGTTGGTCGATTCGTCGGCCGCGGGAACCAAAATCTGTTCCGCCACTTCTCGCACCGCAGGAGTTTGACCCCTTCGACCCGGACGTTGGAGGCCGATTCGTCTGGCAGTTGGCCGACCGGGGAGCGGGGTGATTCGATTGTCGGGGTCGTTGGGGAGAAGTTTCGAGGCGTGTTCGGGGCGGCGAAACCGGTGGTCAAGGCCTCGGAACGGAGGTCGTCGGGAGAAATTGGGCTTTGCACGGGTGCGCACATGCCATGTCAGCCCAATAAAATTGAAAATCTTGTTGCGGGTCCATCGGGCTGTCGTCTATGTTCGCTCCGTCCAAGGAAAAACGCCGTGGACGGTCCGCGTGCAGATTAATCAAAGGAGGGAGAAATGGGCGGTATGATGTCCACGTTCTTGTCAACGGCGGTTGCCCCCTTGTGGGTGCTGGTCGTGTTTGCCGGGTGGATGCTGTTCCACTGGGGTCACAAGCGCGGGTACGGCAAGAAGAATATGGAGACCCTCGAGGAAGGACAAATGAATCTTGCCAAGATAGTCGGGGAGCTGATTCCGAGATTCGACAAGCTCGTTTCGAAAGTCGACAAGCTCGATTCGAAAGTGGTAAAGCTCGATTCGAAAGTGGACAACCTCGATTCGAAGGTGGACGGGCACAGCTCGAGATTTGACAGGCTCGAATCGAAAGTGGACGGGGTCGACGCGAAGGTGGACGGGGTCGACGCGAGGGTGAACAAGCTCGACGCGAAGGTGGACAAGGTCGACTCAAAGGTGGACGGGGTCGACGCGAAGGTGGACAGAGTCGACACGAAGGTGGACAGAGTCGACACGAAGGTGGACAAGGTCGACTCAAAGGTGGACAGGGTTAACGAAAATCTAACGAAAAGACAGGATCGCATTCAAGACAACGCGTCAAATGTGGTCGTCGGCATGGATCAGAACAAGCGGCGGAAGCCGACTGCGCCGAGGCGACCGCAGACGGGACCGGAACCGCGGTCGCAGGGGCGCGAATTGTGATATAGCGACGGGGATTTCGCCTTGGAAACCGCCCGGACCTGTCCGCCCGCTACGGGGGGCGCCTCCGCTTGATGTCTCCGGAATCCCGGCTTTTCCTCTTGGCACCGCGTGGTCGCGGTGCCCTTGACGGCGTTGAATCATGGACGTCCGGACGTCGGAATCAGGCCATTCCGACCTGAACCGAATTCGGCCCGATATCGTCGGGCCTCGCGTGGATGAAGGACATCAATTCCGATTGAATGGCGGCGGCCTCGCCCGCGTTCCAAAGATTCGTCATCTCTCCCGGATCCTTTTCGAGATCGTAGAGCTCTCCTGCCCCGGAACGAAGATCGACTGTGAGCTTGTGAGTCCCGGTCCTGACGGTGCGCAGGGAAAGCGCCACACCCGCGCGCGTGGGCAGCAGCTCCCACTCGTTCATGGCGTAATCGCGTTTTCCCGAACCTTCCAAAAGCGGCCGGAGAGACGCGCCGTGTTGCGCGAGCAACGGTTCAGCGCCGCCGAAATCGCAGAAAGTCGCGGAGAGATCGAGGGTGGAAACGGGATCGCCGACAACCCGCCCCCCGGGAACTCCCGGACCGCGGATGATCATCGGAACGCGCAACAGTCCCTCGTAATGCATCGGCCCCTTCAATATCAAACCGTGATCGCCCAGCCAATCACCGTGATCGGAAACATAGACGACAAGGGTGTTACCTTCGAGACCCGCCTCCGCCAACGCGATCAGAACGCGGCCCACGTTGTGGTCGATCAGGGCGATCTGGCCGTAGGTGTTGGCGATGATCTCCCGCAACTGGGCGTCGGTTTGAGGCCCGATCCGGGAATACGCCTTGCGGACCTCGGCGTTCTCCTTCGACCCGGCGGGCTCGGACGTCATCACCGCTTCGTGCCACCACGGCCTGTCGCCGAAATCCCTGATCCTGTTTTCGGGCAAGTCGACCTCGGCGGGGTCGTGCAGGCGGGACCACGGTTCGGGGGCGTCGAACGGGTGGTGCGGGTCTGGAAAGCTGACCCACGCGCAGAAAGGCGCATCGCCGCGCTCCGGCGATTTAAGCCAATCGATCGCGCGGTCGGCGGTCCAGGTCGAGTTGTGCCAGGCGGGCGGAAGCTTCGAATGCCAGGTTTGGGCCGCGTCCTTGGTGTCGCCCGCGTTTTCCCACATCGCGCGGATCTTCTCGTCGCCGCGCCCATCGGCGTGGAACCAGCGCTCGTAATGCTGGCCGCCGGGAGGTTTTTCCGGCGCCCACCAATTGTGTCCCACGAGCATGAGTTCGACGTGATTGAAACCCATGTATGGGCCGAACCAGTCGGAGCCGTAATCCGCCGACGAGCGGAGGCACTCCGGCGTGCCGGTCGGCTCGAAGGTGTGATATGTCGAGAAATGCGCCTTTCCGAAAAACGCCGTGTCGTAACCCGCGGCGCCCAGGGATCCGGCGAATCCCTTGCCGCCGATTTCGGGATCCAAATCGATTCCGTTGTCGTGCACGCCGTGCGTCCGGCAGAGTTGGCCCGTGAGGATCGACGCCCGCGCCGGCTGGCAGACGACGCACGGGGTGATGCAGGCTGAAAACCGCGTCGAATCCGCTGCCAATTGGTCGAGGTGCGGCGTTTTCACTTTCCGTCCCTCGAATCCGAAACAATCGGCGCGCTGCTGGTCGGCGGAAATCAAAAGGATGTTGGAGCGGGTCATGCGGAAGCTTTCGAGTTGGAGCGGAGGGAAATCGTAACGATTATCGCCGCCAGGGAGGTGAAGGCGACGGCGATGGGACTGGAGAAAAGGAATAACGGATCGGCGCCGGTCGCGTCGAACGCCTGCCGCGCCGTTTCCTCCAGACGGCCGCCGAGGATGAAGGCGATGACGAACGGCAGCGGCGTGATGTCGAGCCGGCGCATCAAATACCCCAGGACGCCGAAGCCGATGGCGAACCAGATTTCCGACATCTTGGGATTGCCGACGTAGATCGATGTCAATGTCAGAAGCAGGACCACGGGCAGGAGAATCTCCTTGGGAGCCCGCGTCATGACTCCGACGGAGCGCATGAACGCGCCGCCGACCGTCCAATTCAGCAGATTGGCGATCATCATCGCCGCGAAAATGCCGAAGGCGATCACCAATTCCGGATTGGCGGCGTCCGCGGTGAAGCGGAACACGGAGGGGCCGGGATTGAAGCCGCCAATGGATTCCATGGCGAGGATCAGGAACACCGCCGCGGCGTTGCCGGGAATGCCGAGACTCAGGACCGGAATCAGGTTCGCCCCGGAGACCGATGAATTGGCGGCTTCCGTCGCCGCGACGCCCTCCGGCGCGCCCTCCCCGAATTTCGGTCCGCGGCCCGAGCGGTCGTGGAATCTGCGGCCGGAAGTGTAGCCGAGGGTCGCGGCGAGGGTCGAACCGACGCCCGGAAGGGCGCCGATCACCGTGCCGATCACGGAGGAACGGGCGATGTGCGGGGCGATCCGGCGCAGGTCGGCGCGGTCCAGGCGTTGCGGGCCGACGAGCGGCGTGGCCACGGCCAAGCCGGCGGATGAGCGCCCGCGGCGCAGATCCTCCAGCCCGCGGAAAACCTCGCCGAGGATCAACACGCCAAGAACGACCGTCGTTACGGAAAAGCCGTCGGACAATTCGGCCGTCCCGAAACTCAGGCGCGGGTGGAAGTCGTTGCCCGTGCCCACGCTGACGGCGAGCAGGCCGAGGCCCAGCGAAATCAAGCCCTTGCCGACCGAGCGGCCCATGACCGAGGCGATGAAGGCGAGGCTCAGGATGAGAAGCGCGGTTTTCTCGGGAAGATCGAGATGGCGTTCCACCAGAACGGCGAGAAACGGCGCGCAGAGAATCAGAACCACGTCGGAGAAGGTGTCGCCGGAGGCGGAGGAGACGTGGGCGATCCGAAGCGCCCGGCCCGCCTGCCCCTTCCGGGTCATCGGATAGCCATCGAGCGTGGTCATGAACGCGTCCGGGGTGCCGGGCGTGTTGAACAGGATCGCGGGAACCGCCCCGCCCACCGTCGCGCCCTTCATCACCCCGATGAGGAATCCCAGAACCGGAAGGAGGGCGTCCGGGGTGTAGCCGAACACGGAAACGAGGATCGGAAGGGAAATCGCCATGGCCATGGGGCCGGCCAGCCCCGGTGTCGCGCCGACGGCGATTCCAAGAAGAAATCCCGCGATAATCAAGAGCGGCGTGGCGGGAAGGCCCAGAATCTCGGGACCACCAAAGATCGCGAGGACTCCCAGCCGGATGTAGTCCAGAACATCCATCAAACGTCGCCGTTGGGCGGCAGCAGCAGGTCGTCGAACGGCAGATCGTAAACCGCGATGAGCACGACGCAGGCGGAGGCGCCCGCGAGCACGGCCCGGCGCGTCACGCGCCCCTCCACCATGGCCGTCAGGCCGGCGACCAGCGTCGTTCCTCCGAGGAGGAAGCCGGCGTATTTCCAAGGAATGGTGTCCCGGAGGGGGCGGTACCCCTCTTCGGTCAGGATCCAAGCGAGCGCGGGACCGAACCATCGCATGACGAGAAACGCCGAGGCCAGAAGCGCGAGAAGTCCGGCGAGGTGGCGCATGTTGGAGAATTCGACGCGGTGGTCGCCCGCGCCTCCGGCGCAGGCCGTCATGAGGCCGCCCAGGATCAGGAACGCACCCGCCACGGTGGGCATAAGCGCGTCCCCTATGGAAACGCGTCGCCGAATCCTCTCGACCAGACCGGTTTCCGTGTCGAGCGGCACCCACGCGAACACCACCGCGAGCGCCAGGAGGACGACGACCACGCCGAGGATCCTGTCGGAAGGCGGAGGGGAGCGCACCGTCCGGGGCCTCCGGCCCGGGGCGCGCCGGGCGCGCCCCGGTTCCGCCTCACTCGGCGGATGCTTCGAGCAGGCCGCCCGCCTGTTCGTAGGCGTCGGCGACGAAGGCCGTCAGCCTGTTCCCGGAGATCATGTTGACGCCTCCGAAGCCTTTCTCGATGAACCCCGCGGCCTCGGATCCCTCCGCCGTCAGCACTTCCTCGACCGCGGCCGCGATGGCGTCGCGGACGGCGGGGTCCATGCCCGCGGGACCGGCCAGAAGGAACATCGTGTCGTTCGTGAACTCCACGCCATATTCGGTGAGCAACGGAGCGTCGGGGGTGACGGCCAGCGGCCCGCTTCTCGCGGAAGCCAGTTCGACCATGTCTCCCGCCCTGACGGCCCGCGCCTGAATGCCCGCTCCGAATCCGACATCCATGTCCCCGGCGTTCAAGCCATCCATCACAGCGCGGCCACCGCGGACCGAAATGATGTTGAATTCGACTCCGTTGTTCTTGCCGATGACATAGGCGAGGTCCGCCAAGGCCGGACTCATCGCTCCGAATCGGATTTCCTCGCCGCCCTTGGCGGCCGCGATCACGTCGCCCAGCGTCCCGTAGCCCTTTTCCTTAAGCGCGACGACGGCCATCTGCGTTCCCGCCGTGGTGGTGATCGGCGTCGCGGAGTCCGGGCCGCCGGAGCCGGCGGCGGCCATGTTGTAGCCCAGGGTCTCGGTCACGATCATCGCGATGGCGGAACCATCCGCGGGTTCCGCGTTCAACGCCCGCACGGCGTTGAGGCCGCCCTTTCCGGTGGCCTGTTCGGGTATGATTTTCCAACCCTTCGCCGCCTCGAGTTCCGAGGCGATCATGCGGGCCTGGGTGTCCGCGCCGCCGCCGGCGGCGAACGCGATGATCAATTTCATCGGCCCCGGAGGGGTCCATTCATGCGCCGCGGAAGCGGTGCCGAACGCGGCGATGCACGCCGCGGCGAGTGCCGTCTTGAAGATTTTCATATTTTCCTCCCTTTGCCGCCGAGTAGGGCACGAAGCGGTTGACCGGTCAAACGCTATCGGCGTTTTCGCGCGGACGGAATCGCTTTTCCGGCGGCGGGCGCGGTCCGGGCGCGGCATTCGGTCGGATTCGCGCCGAAGAAAGGTCGCCGGTCGATGGGGCGGATGCTTCCGGGGATACCTTCCGCCGTCCATTGGGATAAGTACCGCCGCGAAGGCGTGCATGATCCTCCGCGGACCGGTTCAAAGGATGGCCGGGCCGGGAATCCCGGAAACACGCCCGTCCGGATGAACGCCGAATCCGACGGGCCCGAGCCGTGGGAGGTATCGAAATGGATGGGAGAAATCCCGACGCCGCGGATGATCCGCGCGCGGACCGCGAGTTCCGCCGGAAATCCCCGGTGGACGACCTTGAGAACCTTCCGCTTCACCGGTTTCTGACCTTCCGGCTGTCGTGCGCGCAATCGAAGCTGAACGCCCAGGCCCAGGGAATTCTGCGGAACCACGGCGACCTGACGCTGTGCCAGTGGCGCGTTCTCATGCTGACCGGAACCATGGGGCCGCTCCGCCTGTCCGACATGGTCAAGGAATCCTCCTTGGACAAGGGACTTCTCAGCCGCGCGATCGGAGCGCTGGTCAAGAGGGGATTCATGGAGGGGTTCAGGGATGAAAAGGACCAGCGCAACCAGCGCATGGCGTTGACCGCGCGCGGAACCGAGGCGTTCGAAGCCATGCTGCCGCGGATGATGGAGCGCCAGCGCAGGTTGTACGCCGCGTTGACGGAGGAGGAATTGGACGTGCTGATTTCCGCGCTCGTCAAATTGGAGATCGCCGCCGAAGACCGGACGATGGAGTGATGGATGAATGGAGATTCCTCCGCGCCCGCGTCCGGTGGGCGACGCGGCCCCGCGCCGGGAATCGCCGACCGCGGCTTGGTCCGGACACGGAATATGGAACGCTTGTCGGCGGTCGGCGCTCGATGAAACGCCGCACGCGCGCAGTGATTTGTCCGCGGATCCGCGCGGCCATCGCTGAGGCGCCCCCCGCGCGCGGAATGGCGAACGGGCAATCCCGCCGAAGGGGAGGCGACGGAACTCCGGATGAAGGGAACTTCCCCCGCGAAGTTGTCCATCGGTCGCCGCGGACGAGCGGCGGAAAGCTTCGTCCGCGGATTGATCCGGACGCCGGGTTCGGTCGACCCCGCGACGCGGGGAGCACTGTCCTTCCGGGGTTCAGAGCGGCCTACGAGGCGGCCCGGACCGGGCGCGGAGCGGGGCTCGGTGAAAACGCCGACGGAAGCGGGAAGACGAAGCTCCTGATGAAGGGAACTCTCACGGTCGTCATGTCCAACCTTCGTTGCGGCCGCTCGGAGGGAAGCCCCCGCCGCGGCTTGATGCGAAAGCCGGTTGCGGGCGGTTCGGCCGTCCGTGGACCGCGGCACGTCCGTGGTTCCGCTCGACAATCGCCGCGGGGCGGCCCGCGCGTGGAGCGCGGTTACGGGACAACTCCGCCAAGGGCCGGACGACGGAGCGCAGGATGAAAGGAATTTTCCTCGTAATCATGTCCGTCGAGCATCAGGGCCGCGCGCTGGGATGCGCTGGCCACGGCTTGGTGCGGACGCCGAATTTGGACCGTCTTGCGGCGCGCGGA
>JANQKA010000382.1 GCA_028281405.1 Hasllibacter sp.
TGTACTCGTCGAGGTAGCGGATTCCCTTGCCCTTGTAAGGCTCGGGCCTGCGCCAATCGCGTATGTTGGCCGCGACCTGCCCGACCTGCTGCTCGTCGATTCCCTCGACGATCACCTGCGTCGGTTTCGGCGCGGTCACGGTGACGCCCTTGGGAACCTCGAAGTCCACGTCGTGCGACAGGCCGAGGTTCAGCTTCAGGACGTTGCCCTGCATCTGAGCCCGGTATCCCACGCCTTGGATCTCCAGCTCTTTCTTGAACCCTTCCGTCACGCCGGTGACGAGGTTGGCGACCATGGTGCGGGACATGCCCCACTGCTGCCGGGCGCGCTTGGAGCGGTCGCGCGGCGCGACGGCCACCGCGTCGCCCTCGACCGTGATGGACACGTCGTCGGTGGCGGTGAAGCTGCGGGCGCCCTTCGGTCCCTTCACCTCGATGGTCCGGCCCTCGACCTTCGCCTCGACGCCGGAGGGTAGTGGAATCGGTTTCTTTCCGATGCGCGACATCGTTCTGTCCCTCCTCAATAGACCGTGCAGAGCACTTCTCCGCCAACATTGGCGGAGCGCGCGCTCGCGTCGGACATGACCCCGTTCGGGGTCGAGACGATGGCGACGCCGAGGCCCTGCCGGACCTGCGGGATCTCCTTGGATCCCCTGTAGACCCGGCGCCCCGGCTTCGAGACCCGCCTGAGTTCCCTGATCACCGGAGCGCCCTCGTGATACTTGAGGGCGATCTCGATCGCCGGGTGGCCCTTGGCGTCGACGGTTTTCTCGTATCCGCGGATGAAGCCCTCGTCCAAGAGTACGTCGAGCACCCAGCCGCGCAGCTTCGAGGCGGGGGTCAGCACGGTCGAGCGCCCGCGCATCTGCGCGTTGCGGATCCGGGTGAGCATGTCGCCGATGGGATCGTTCATTTTCCGGGCCTCCTCACCAGCTGGACTTGACCAGGCCGGGAATGTGGCCGGTCGATCCGAGTTCCCGCAGGGCGATGCGGGACATCTTGAGCTTGCGGTAGTACGCGTGCGGACGCCCCGTGATTCGGCAGCGGTTGTGGAGGCGCGTGGGCGAGGAATTGCGCGGCAGCTTGGCGAGTTCGAGACGCGCCTTGAACCGCTCCTCCATCGGGCGCTCCTGGTCGCTCGCGATCTCCTTGAGCTCGGCGCGCTTGGCGGCGTGCCGCTCCACGAGGCGCTGGCGCTTCTTCTGGCGCTCGATCATGGATTTCTTGGCCATTTCTGTTTCTCCGCTTATTTCGACCAAGGCATGTTGAAATGCCCGATCAGCGACTTGGCTTCCGCGTCGGTCGCGGCCGTCGTCACGATGATGATGTCCATGCCCCAGACCTCGTCGACCTGGTCGAAGTCGATCTCGGGGAAGACGATGTGCTCCCTGAGGCCCATCGCGTAGTTGCCCCGCCCGTCGAAGGCGTCGGGGCTCACTCCGCGGAAGTCTCGGACGCGTGGCAGCGCGATGGTCACGAGGCGGTCGAGGAAATCGTACATCCTGTCGCCCCGGAGGGTCACCTTGGCGCCGAGCGGCATGTCCTCGCGCACCTTGAAGCCGGCGATCGACTTCTTGGCCTTCGTGATCAGCGCCTTCTGGCCGGCGATTTTGGTGAGATCCTCCTGCGCGGACCTCGCCTTCTTGGAATCCCTCACAGCCTCGGCCCCGCAGCCGATGTTGAGAACGATCTTCTCCAGTCGCGGGGTCTGCATGTCGTTCCCGTAGCCGAATTCCTTTTTCAGCTTGCCGCGGATCTCGTCGCGGTAGAGCGTTTTGAGGCGCGGGACGTATGTTTGGGCGTCGAGCATCAGATCGCGTCTCCCGTGGTTTTGGCGAACCGCACCTTTTTGCCGTCCTCCATGCGGAAGCCGACGCGCGTGGGATTGCCGTTGGCGTCGAGTATGGCGAGGTTCGACAGGTCGATCGGCATCGCCTTCGGCTGCCGGCCACCCTGTTCATTGGGGGTCTGACGCCGGTGGCGGATGGCCATGTTGACGCCCTCCACGACGGCTTTGCCCTCCTTGGGCAGAACCTTGGAGATCTCTCCGGTCCTGCCCCTGTCCTTTCCGGCGAGCACGGCGACCGTGTCGCCCTTGCGCAGTTTGGCGGCCATCACAGCACCTCCGGGGCGAGAGAGATGATTCTCATGAAGTTCTTGCCGCGCAACTCCCGGACCACCGGCCCGAAGATGCGGGTTCCGACGGGCTCGTTGTTGTTGCCGACGAGCACGGCGGCGTTGCGGTCGAAGCGGATCGCGGTGCCGTCCTCGCGGCGGACCTCCTTCGCGGTGCGCACGACGACGGCCTTGCGGACATCGCCCTTCTTCACGCGGCCGCGCGGGATGGCCTCCTTCACGGACACGACGATGATGTCGCCCACCGAAGCGTACTTGCGCTTCGAGCCGCCGAGGACCTTGATGCACTGAACCTTCCGGGCACCGGAATTGTCAGCCACATCCAGATTGGTCTGCATCTGGATCATGTGGTTCTCCTGACCTTCGAGGGCCCTTCCGGGGGCGTGTCCTCAGGGTTTCGTTCGAACCGGGGGATGGACGAGGCTAGGCTCGCACCACCTCCCAGCGTTTGGATTTCGAGATCGGCGCGCATTCCTGGATGCGCACGACGTCACCGACCTTGAATTCGTCGCCCGGGTCGTGGGCGCGGTACTTCTTGGTCGAGCGCACGGTCTTGCGCAGGAGCGGATGGGTGAAGCGGCGCTCGACCAGCACGGTGACGGTCTGGCTGTTCCGGTCGCTGGTCACGGTTCCCTGAAGGACGCGTTTGGGCATCTGCTCAGGCCTCCGCGCTCTTGGCCGCTTCGGCGGCCTTTTCGTTCAGGATGGTCCTGACCCTCGCCACGTCCCGGCGGACGCCGCGCATGCGGTGTGGCGCCTCCAGCTGGCTGGACGCCTGCTGGAAACGGAGGTTGAACGCCTCCTTCTTGAGCTCGACGAGCCGGTCACGCAGCTGGTCGGGCGTCATGTCGCGCAGCTCGCTGGCGAGGAGTGGCATGATGCTTCCTTACTTTTCGACACCACCGGACGGCCCGGATCGCGAAGAACCGGGACGCGCGGAATCCGGCGCGGGTTGTGAACGGCGGGCCTCTACAGCGCCGGGGCGCCCCCGGCAAGCCCCGAAAACGGCCAATCGCGATTTTTTTGGCCGCTTTTTGCGGCGCGCATCAAGGGGCCGCCACCCAACGGTCGGCGGGGACCATCGCCCCGCCCGGAGGGAATCACGGTGATTCGCGCCAACGCACGCTGGTGATTCGCCGCGGCGCGGCGTGGCCGGAGCCGGCGCGGAACGCCGCGGCGCCGCACACGTTTCCGGCGGGAATCACCACCCGCCGCGCTCGCGGCGCGTTTTCCGTCCGGAGCGGAAGGATGAAGGCAACCCGACCGCCGCGGGCGTCCCGGCGGAGCGCCGCAACCGATTCGCCGCGAGCGAATCACCCCGCCGCGGAGGATTGTTCGGCGCACGCCACCCCCGCGAGACGAGCCGGACAAACCGGATCGCCGAACCGCCGGCGCCGTGGATCGTCCCCACCCCGTCCCGGCATCCGCGCCGGGCACGGCGACTTCGGGAAGGGATCCGATATCCTCCTCAGCGCCCCGCGCATTCGCGTCCGGCGGCGGTCCGCGGGTGGAGTGGACCGGTGGAAGGCCCGCCCGCGATCCCCGAAGCCGGCGGCGCGGATAACGAATCGGGATGTTCGGCGATTCGCCGCGGGGGCGCGCCAACGCCAAGACCGATACGGTCGCTCCGCGCGCCAACCCGAACGGCGCGGCGGACGGCGCCAGGCGAGTCGGCCTCCCGTGGATGACGAAGCGGATATGCCCGTCACCATGCCCCGCGGAAATCGGCGATTTCCCGCGCTTCGAAACTGCTCGAATCCCGCCGCCTCCCGCTCGCCAACCCGTCCGGCATGCCGTCATGCCCGGCCGGGAGAGCGACGGACGGTTCGCCACGCGGCGGCATCGCGGCCTCCTGTAGCGAATCGGGGACGCCGGACGCCGCGTCCATCCGAAGATGGTGGTTTCGCGCGATTTGAAGCCGGACGGCCCCCGCCGCCCAGAGCTCCGTCCGCCGGCCGGACCCTTCACCACACCGTGCGGACGATGCGGACTCTCGGCCCCGAACGGCGCGCGCCGATCCAAATGCCGACGGGATGATACAAGCCCGGTCGATCAATCCCTCCGGGCCGCCCGACGGTCACGATCTCCGCGCCCGCACCGATATCCGGGACGCGGAACACCGGAACGCGGTCCGCGCTTGCGCCCGTCGGTTCAACCCGCCAAAACGGGCCGCGGGACGATCCGCCGATGGAAGCCCCCGCCGAAGGCGGACGCAGCAAGTGGGACCGGAAATGAGCACACACGCCGTGTCCTCCCGAACCCGCGACGCCATCCGCCGTTCCGGCCGGATTGTTTCAGGGAAGTCCCGCCTCGCCGCCCTTCCCGCCAACGTCTATCGTCCCCACCGCCGGCGAGGTGGTCACGGCGCGTGCGCGGGCGGTCGCCGGGGCCGCTTCATCGGAACAGGGCACCGGCCGGGACGTGGTCGCGTCCTTCGGGACATTCCGTCCGCGGCGGCCCGAGGGCGCGCCGCGACGCGGAGCCCCGTCACGGTCGTCCAACCTCATGGGAGGCGCCCGCGGCCTCCGTCCTACGTCGCGTGATCCATCGACGACGACGCCACACGAAGGAGCCACCATGTTCAAGGGTCTCGAGCAGCGGATCCGGAGCCGGATCAGAAACGCCAAGGTGGGCGTGGATCGGGAATCAGGGGAATTCGAATCCATCGAAGACGCCGTCGACACCGTGGTCGAATCGGCCCACCACGTCATCCGGACAGGGGGAGACATGTTCATCATGATGACGGGCCTCCTCCGTGACTGTGGAGGAGATATTCCCGATGAGGAGGAACTGTCCCGCGCCGATAGGGATTCAATATTCACTTTCGCCAAGAATTTTGATGACTACCCCACCACCCTCGTATCCGAATCCACCCGCGTGACGATCGCGAGGGCGTTCTCGGTGATCGACCGTGTCCACCATTTCATGAAATGCGTGTGCGATGCGCCTCCGCCCGCCTGGCGCCCCTTCCCATTCACGGCGACCTGGCGTTGGAAAGTGGTTCACATGCTGCACCGGAGATACCTTAACTCCACCGATATCTTCGTGAATCAAATGTACTCCTTCCATCTTTACATGCGGCCCATCATTCGGGAACAATCCGTCCCTCCCATGCGTTCGATGCGCGGTTCCTGACGGGCGGGCGCCCATCCACCCGCGAACCGCGTCCGAGGAGCCGCCTGTCCGGCGAACTCGGCGGTTCGCGCGCGACACGGGAACCGCCGTGACCGGGTGTGTCGGCGCGGCGGTCGCCCCCGCGCGGGTCTTTGGGAAGGTGGACCGGCGGCCCACCGCGAACGGGTTCGCGCCGGAGTCGGAGCCGCCACTCGCCGCGCGGGCGGGAAATCCCGACAACCCCGGCCCTGGTCTCGGCCGGGGACACAGCCCGCTCCGATTGCCGGAATCCATTCACCTTCTCCCCGGCCCGCGATGCCGATCGTGGCTCCGACGCCCCGGATCCGGATTGAGATCCCAAGGTTTCCGGTCCGGTCAGTATTTCAAATTCAGTTTCCTTCACGCGGTGGCGCGTCAGTCGGGGGACGGCGGAAGCGGGCCGGGAGCCGCAGTTCCCCTCCGGCGATTCCCCAAGTCGGCGATCCGCCCTTCCCCGGCGCGACGCCGGCCGCTTTCGCCGAACCCCGAAGCCACGCGAAGGGTGCGCATCGTCCGGTCGCGAAATCGGTCGGGACGGGGCGGGTAGAAGCAAATTCGTCATTTGATTTGGAGCGGTTCCGGCCTTGCCCGGGACGCCCGCTGCGCATCCGGCGCTCGGAGGCGGCGCAATCGCCAGCCGCGACAACATGCACGGCGCGGAGGCCCGACCTCGAACCGAATCGGAGGAGCCGGCCGCGCCGCCGGTTCCGAGCGGCGATCCACCGGGCCACCATCGGTGACCACCGCGTAGAACAAAGTGAGGCCCGGGGCGCCTCGCCGGGCGGATTTGGACGGCGCGCGCGTTTCGGCGGGGTCGCATGTGCCCTTTCCGGGCCGCTCAATCCGGCTTCCGGGGCGCGGGGGAGTCCGCGTTCCCGACGCCCGCCGCGGCCTCGTACGCCTTCAGCACCGCCGAATCGTCGAATTCCCCATATCCCATGGCCGACGCGGCGAGCAGCATTTGACGCGCCGCGGCGGCCAACGGCAGCGGCGACCTGACCTCCGACCCGGTGTCGAGAACGAGACCGAGATCCTTGACGAAAATGTCGACCATGGACCGCGGACGGAGATCGCCCTCGAGCATGCGCGGCACCCTGTCGTTGAACATCCAGCTGCTTCCGGCCGACCCCGAAACGATTTCGAACAGAGTCTTCGGATCACATCCCGCCTTCGCGCCGAGGGTCATGAGTTCCGCCGCGGCGACCAGATGCACCCCCGCCGCCAACTGGTGCACCACCTTGTAGGCCGCGCCGAGGCCGGGTTCGTCGCCGACGCGGTGAATCCGGCCGGAGACCGCCTCCAATACGGGACGCGCGGACTCGAAGGCCTCTTCGGACCCTGCGGCCATGACGGTCAGCGTTCCGGCGTCGGCCCCGACCTTGCCGCCGGAGACGGGCGCGTCCAGCAGCGACAGGCCCGCCGCGTCGACTTCGGAAGAGATCTCCGCGACGGATTTCGGCGAGATGGTCGAGCACAGCACGACCGTCGCTCCCCCGCGCATCGCCGCCGCCGCGCCGCCCGGCCCGAACAGCGCGTCGCGGACCTGATCGGCGTCGACCACCATCAGCACCAGCGCGTCGACGTCCGTCGCCGCTTCCGCCGCGCTTTCGACGGCTTCTCCCCCGGCTTCGGCCAAAGCGTTCCGGGCACCCGCGGCGATGTCGTATCCCCTGACCGGAAGGCCGGCGCCGAGAACATTGCGCGCCATTCCCAGTCCCATGGATCCGAGGCCCACGAACCCTACGCGGGAAGCGCCCATGTCAGCGCCCCAGCCAGGTTTTGACCCGCGACACCACCGCGGCGACGGACAGGCCGTATCGGTCGTGCAGCGTCGGCAGCGCCCCGGCGTCGAGGAATTCGTCGGGAAGGGCGATCTGCCGGAATTCCGGAAAGACGCCTTCGCGCATCAGGTCCGCCGCCACCGCCTCGCCGAGGCCGCCGACCAACGTGTGGTTTTCCGCGGTCACCACGAGCCTGCCACCCTTCGACACGGCGGCGCGGATCGCCTCCACGTCGAGCGGCTTCAAGGTGGGGACGTGGAGGACGGCGCAATCGATCCGATCCTCCGAAAGCCGCTTCGCGGCCTCCAGCGCGCGCATCGTCATCAACCCGGTGGAGACGAACAGCACGTCAGCGCCGTCGCGGACCATCCGCGCCTTCCCGAGTTCGAAGCTGTAGTCGTATCCACTCAGCACGTCCGGCACATTGCCGCGCAGAAGCCGCATGTATACCGGCCCCTTGTGCGCGGCTATCGCGCGGGTGGCCTGCTCGATATCGGTCGCGTCGCAGGGGTCGACGATCGTCAGGTTCGGCATGCCCCGGAAAATGGCGATGTCCTCGGTCGCCTGATGGCTCGGCCCGTAGCCAGTGGTCAGGCCCGGCAGGGCGCAGACGATTTTGACGTCCAGAGACTCCTCGGCGATGGCCATGCAGATGAAATCATACGCCCGGCGCGAGGCGAACACGCAATAGGTGGTGGCGAACGGAGTGAAGCCTTCCCGCGCCATGCCGGCCGCCGCGGAGATCATAACCTGCTCGGCCATGCCCATCTGGTAGAACCGGTCGGGGTTCGCCTCGGCGAACACATGGAGGTCGGTATATTTCGCGAGGTCGGCGGTGAGCCCGACGATCCGGTCGTTCTCCTTGGCGATTCCGTTCAGCGCGTGGCCGAAAGGGGCCGGTTTCACGGGCATCCCCTCCTCCGCCAGCGACGCGATCATCGCCGAAGTTTTCAGGCGACCGCCGCCGGAGGCGGGACCGCGCGATCCGTCACTCTCCCGCTTCATGCCCCGAATCCTTCGTCGAGAGCCTTTATCGCCAGTTCCCACTCGTGGGGTTCGACCCTCAGGAAGTGATTTTTCTCGCGGGCCTCGAGGAACGGAACGCCGCGGGCCATACGGGTGTCGCAGATCACGACGCGGGGTTTGGCGTCGGCCAACTCCCGCGCCGCGTCGAAGGCTCCGGCGACGGCGTGGATGTCGTTGCCGTCCACCCGCAACGCGTGCCAACCGAAGGCTTCCCATTTCGCCTCCAGCGGCTCGGAGCATAGCATTTTCCGCGACGGCCCGTCGGCCTGCTGGTTGTTGAAATCGACCACGGCGATGAGGTTGTCGAGATTCCAATGGGCGGCGGACATCGCCGCCTCCCAGGTCGATCCCTCGCCGAGTTCGCCGTCAGAAAGCAGGTTGTAGACGAATTGACCGCCGCCCTTGCGTTTGAGTCCGAGGGCCGCGCCTACGGCGATTCCGAGCCCGTGCCCGAGCGATCCGCCCGTGATCTCCATGCCCGGCGTGTAGGCGGCCATGCCCGACATCGGCAGGCGGCTGTCGTCCGCGCCATATGTCTCGATCTCCTCCTCGGGCAGCACCCCGGCCTCGATCAAAGCGGCGTAGAGCGCGATCGCGTAGTGCCCGATGGAGAGATAGAGCCGGTCCCTCCCTTCCCAACCGGGTTCCGACGGGCGGAAGCGGAGCGCGTGGAAATAACAAACCGCGAGCACGTCGGCGAATCCGAGGGCCTGTGCGATGTAACCCTGACCCTGCACCTCGCCCATGCGCAGGGCGTGGCGCCGGATGTTGTAGGCGCGCCTCTCCAGACCGACGTTCGCGCCCCGGTTCCGGTCCAACATCGCCGCGGTCCTCCCGGGTGAGCGTACGCCGCGCTCCCGCGCCGACGTCGAAATGAAGTGAAATTCCGATTCGGAACAATGCCCCCGCCGGGTTTGAAGGCGCAAGCGAAAAAGTGTTGCCGGAAATTTAGCCGCGCTTCACAATCCGCGCCCGCGGATTTCGACATGGGGATGATATGACAGGTTTCGCCGGATTTTTCTTCTCGCCCCGCGCGCGCGGATTTCGGAGGGGATTCCACGGCGTCGAATCCGATCGACACCGAGCGTACGGAGCGCGAAATCCACCCATTCCGGGTTCGCTGCCGGATTTCCGCCGCCGTGATCGAGGGCGGGAGGCTGAAATCCCGACACCCGGCGAAATCGGACGTCGTCCCGATCCGGAAGAGCACCGCCACCCGGGCAGGGTTCCGCCGGTTTCGCCGTCACATCGGGAATGGACGATCGAGCGGTCATGGAGCGGATCGCGACCCGAACCGGTGCGTTTCCCGGGACAACACGCCGAATCGCGGGGAAAGACACTCGGCGACTGGCGGACACCACGGGTCATCCACTTTGACGATCACCTCTCCCGGATCGGATATTCCACCCGCGATTCCCCGCGGCCACGGGAGAAAAGGTCGACAATGTGGAGGACGGAATTGCGACCGGCGCCCCCGCGGCCACTGGCGAAATTCCACGCGGCGTCAGGTCATCCATGCTTCGCGCGCCACTCGCCGTCCCCGTTCTCTTCGAACGGCCAAGACAGTCCGGGCGGCAAGGACGCCGGAGGTTTGGTGGGCCGCAAAACGCCAAGCGACTCCTGCGTCAGGCCTATCACCCCTTCGAGCTTCGCCGCATCCAATCTGGCGTCGTCGAGCTTCGCGTCAACGAGGTCCGCGCCATCGAGATTGGCAACGGAGAGCACCGATCCCCTAAGATCCGCGCCATTTAGGTTTGCCCCCGCGAGATTCGATCCGATGAGATACGCACCCTTCATGCGCGCGCTGGACAAATCCGCGTTCGTGAGGTTCCCTCCCGACAAGCTCGCCCCTTCTAGGAGCGCGCAGGACGCGTCAGCGTTCTCGAGGTTTGCTCGACCGAGCCGAGCCCTCCCAAGGTGGGCGGACTCAAGGTTCGCCCCCTCGAGGTTCGCGTTGTTGAGAAAAGCCAACTCGAGATACGCGAGGGACAGATTCGCGCGCCTGAGATCCGCCCGATAAAGATAGACGAGCTTCAGGTCCGCGCGCTCAAGATCCACGTCGGCGAGAACCGCCTCTTCGAGTTTCGTGTCGATGAGGTTCGCCCCGCCGAATCTGGCTCCCGTGAAGTCACCGCCCTTCAGGTTCGCTCCCGTGAGGTCCACCTCGGTGAAATCCAAGCGGAGCGCGGCCTCGATGCCGCGCCTGCTTTCCAAGGGCAACCGCGCCCTGAGTATCCCAACCGCGCGGGCGGCGGCCCGAACATCGGGCGCGCAGGCCCGCGGATGGGCCCGGGCCAGCACCAGAAATTTTTTCCTATCATCGTATTCCCAGACATCGTCTTTCCCGCCCTTTGGCGGGAATTGATCTTGGATGAAGTCGCAAAGCCTGAGAATCACCCGGACATGGTATTCGCCGGGGTGCCTCCGCGCCAAATTTTCGAGAACGGCGACACCTGTGACGCAGCTGTCCGATGAGGATCCCCTCAGCAGGAGGATCCCCCGCCAATATGTCAATTTTCTCAGCCCCCGAGCCACGGAATTCACCAGCCAAACCGCCGGACCTCGCCGAGACAGCAGCGAAAGGCCGACGAGCATGGCCGCTCCGACGCCCATTGCCGCCGTCGGATTCCACGGAATCCCTCCGTATTCGGATACGGGGCCGTCAAGACCGGTCAAGAATTCTGGCACCCCGAACAGCCAAGCGGCCGTGAAGAGAGCCACGAGCGGGGCCACGGCTCCGAGCCACGACCGACGACGCGGAGCGATCTCCTCATTCGCGTTGAAATCCGTCATCTTCGTCTCCCATGTTCGCGAACCGGAATCGGTCCACTCCTTGCGCTCCCCGCCATCCCCTGCACGGCCCAACGCCCCCGAAAACGACCGGGCGAACGCCGATGACCGACCGTGGTCGGAGGGTCCGCATCTGCCACCGAGGCCGCCTCGGATGGCGGACGACGGAGAATACCGCGATTCCCCCGCAGCCCCGCGATTCCCCCGCGGCCACGGGCGAAATTCCACGCGGCGTCAGGTCATCCATGCTTCGCGCTCCACTCGCCGTCCCCGTTCTCCTCGAACGGCCAAAACAGTCCGGGCGGCAAGGACGCCGGAGCTTCGGTGGGCCGCAAAACGCCAAGCGACTCCTGCGTCAGGCCGGTCGCCCCTTCGAGCTTCGCCGCATCCAAACTGGCGTCGTCGAGCTTCGCGCCATCGAGGTCCGCGCCATCGAGATTGGCAACGGAGAGCACCGATCCCCTGAGATCCGCGCCTTTGAGGTTTGCCCCAGAGAGATTCGTTCCGATGAGATACGCGCCCTTCATGCGAGCGCGGGAAAAATCCGCGTTCGTGAGGTTCCCTCCCGACAAGCTCGCCTCTTCGAGAAGCGCACAGGACGCGTCCGCGTTCTCGAGGTTTGCCCGACCGAGCTGAGCCATCCCAAGGTGGGCGGATTCAAGGTTCGCCCCCTCGAGGTTCGCGCCGTCGAGAAAAGCGAACTCGAAATACGCGATGGACAGATTCGCTCGCCTGAGATCCGCCCGATCAAGATTGGCGAGTTTCAGATTCGCGCGTTCAAAATCCACGTCGGCGAGAACCGCCCCTCCGAGTTTCGTGTCGATGAGGTTCGCCCCGCCGAATTTGGCTCCCGTGAAGTCCCCGCCCTTCAGGTTCGCTCCCGTGATGTCCACCTCGGTGAAATCCAAGCGGTGCCCGGCCTCGATGCCGCGCTTGCTTTCCGAGGGCAACCGCGCCCTGAGCATCCCAACCGCGCGGGCGGCGGCTCGAACCTCGGGTGCGCAGGCCCGCGGATGGGCCCGGGCCAACACCAGCATTTTTTTTCTTTCATCGTATTCTCCGCCCTTTGGCGGGAATTGATCCTGGACGAAGTCGCAAAGCCTGAGAATGACCCGGACATGGTATTCGCCGGGATGCCTCCGCGCCAAATTTTCGAGAACGGCGACACCTTTGACGCAGCTTTCCGAAGAGGCCCTCCCCAGCAGGAGGATCCCCCGCCAATACGTCAATTTTCTCAGCCCCCTAGCCACGGACTTCACCAGCCAAACCGCCGGACCTCGCCGAGACATCAGCGAAAGTCCGACGAGCATGACCGCTACGACGCCCAGCGCCGTCGTCGGATCCCACGGAATCCCAACGTATTCGGATACGGGTCCGTCATGTCCGGTCAAAAATTCGGGAACCCCGGACAGCCAAGCGGCCGTGAGCAGAGCCAGGAGCAGGGCCACGGCACCGAGCCACGACCGCCGCCGCGGAGCGGTCTCCGCATTCGCGTTGAAATCCGTCATCTTCGTCTCCCATGTTCGCGGACCGGGATCGGTCCACTCCTTGCGCTCCCCGCCATCCCCGGCACGACCCCACGCCTGCCCGAAAAACGACCGGGCGAACGCCGAAACCCGACCGTGGTCGGAGGGTCCGCATCTTCCATCGAGGCCGCCTCGGACGGCTGTCGACGGAGAAAACCGCGAGATCGTCGGCAGCCACGAAATGGCCCACCCCTCGCATATATGACTTTGTAACGCGGGGTCAATCCCCTCGCCGCGGCATCGTACGCGGAACAGGTCTGGAGCGACTCCTGTCATCCCGCACCCACGCTCCTGAGGACGTGCGCGTCGACGAGGCATAGAGGCCCCCGGGCGACAGCCCCTGACACGCGGGGCGACGAGAAGCGAGGGAGGTCACCGCGGTGATGATTTCCATTCACCATTTTCGTTCCGTTCGAACGGCCAGGACATGCCCTGGGGCAGCGATGCGGGAGGTTCCGACGGCTTCGCGCTTGACAACAAATTTCCCGTCAGACCACTCACGCCCTCGAGCCGCGAGCCCGCGAGATTGACGTTGGTCAAGTCGGCCCCCTTCAAATCTGCCCCCGTCAAGTCGGCCCCCTTCAAGTAGGCTCCCGTCAAGCCGGCTTCAGTCAAGTCGGCCCCAGACAAGTCAGCGTCCTTGAGGTCAGATTTGCCAAGTTTCGCCCTTTCGAGGCTGGCCCGGTTGAGTCGCGCTCCTGTAATGATCGCACCCTCAAGATTCGCGGCCGACAAGTTGGCCGACGTCATATCCGCTCCAGCGAGTTTCGCGGCCGCGAATCGCGCTCCGGAGAGGTCCGAGTCCCGAAAATCCGCGCCTTGAAGGGCCGCGTCCTTGAACAACGCCAGAGCGAGAGGGGCACCGGCGAAGTTCACGCCCGCGAGATTGGCGCCAGTGAAATCCGTTACGAATCCGGATTCCCAATCGGGTAGTCCCTTCCCATCCAGTCGCTTCCTGAGATCGACCACCACCAGCGCCGACGCCCTGGCATCCGGCGGACAGCCTGTCCGCCCCTCCTTCCCTTCGCCACCGGCGCCGGCGGATGTTGGATCAGGCGGGAGGGGATGCCGCGCGAGCGCGCAAAGATTCCCGGACACCTCGACGAAAAATTCATCCGGATGCTCGCGCACCAGCACACCAAGCGATCCGATGGCGGCGAGGCGCGGCGCCATCCTTTCTGCGTACAGCCTCTCCAAGTACCCCGCGCAACGTTCGCGCAACTCCTTTCGGGCAGCGATCCGGGTATTCTCGACCGACGTTTCAGTCTGTCTGTGCGTGACGAAGATCCTCCAGATTGTGAACGGGACGAGGTGGAGCGCCGCGGCGGTTCCGACCGCCGCCAGCATCAGATTCCGAAGATCCTCGATGGGACGGGAGATGTTCCCTTCATCCAACCAGCTTTTGATCGGGGACCAGTAGACCCAGGTCAGCAAAGGGACGGCGATGTACAGAATGGTCGCGATTCCCGCCACCGTCCACGGCACCCACCGTCGCCCAACGCCGGATCGGATTCTCTTTTCTTGCCGTGCCATGATGTTCTCCTGTGCTTGCCGCGAATGTCACGTTCCCGTGGTCGGACGGCCGACCCCCTTCTGTTCCCAGTCCATATCGGAGCTCGACCCCGGAAGTTCAAGGTCCGGACAACATTTTTCCCGTCGAGCTTCTCCGATCAGGAGGACGCGTTCTCCGCTTCATCCGAGCGGTGCCGGATGGCACTGGGATGTCCTCATCCCACCTCGATGCGCCTTCCCGTGTTTACCTGTCCTCCACCGCATTGAACGACCACCCTCGAAGCAAGGCGTCGTGCCACATTGTCAGCGGAGCGAAGCGAATTCGGCGACGCTGGAAGCGACTTGACCGTGTCGTGCCGAAGGAGTCGCCCTACGATCCGAGACCGTAGCTTATGTTCGAATCCGGCCAACGAAGGCATCACATTGTCTCGCCGAAAGAGGTGATGATCGGTGCACCACCGTGACAGACAATGCCACCGGAACCGGATTCGCAGGCATCCCACCAGGCAAGCCGGACATGCCCGAATCAGGACGCGGCGCGGCAAACCACGTCTCCACCCCGGCGGGAATCTCCATGTTCACCGATTGCCGGGTTCCGGGCTGATTCCTCGACTGCATGCCGCCACGCTCCGCCCCGGACAACCAATTCACGCTGGCGCATCTTCGCGGATTGAATCGGAACGGGCGAATTCAGCCAGCGGTTTCCTTGTCTTGTATCGAATATCCGAATTCAACCCCGATTCGCCGGCCCGGAAGCGCGGCGCGGACGCCATGCCCCGGCATGGAGTGACCGTCGGCGCATGCCTTTGGACAGACCCTCGGCGCGCCGATGGGGCCACAGTCCTTGCCGGACATTGGCATCACGCTCTTCCGCCATCGGTATTCCCTCCCCTCAGGCCGCGTGGCGACGTTGACCGGGGGGACATGGTCGGCGCGCGTCCGGAACATGACGCGAATCACCCCCCGGCCCGCCCACGGAACTTGACAACCCGGGCGTTTCGTGGAGTATGGTCGTGGTTTGGAAAGGCGGGGGACGACGGTGTCGACCCGACGCTGACGAGGAGAAGTGCCATCTCACGGATTCTGATCCAATCGGGCGGCTACCAGGATTGGCGGCGGCTCCTGACGGAACCACAGAGGCATTGGCGGCGCGGGTTCTCCGCCATGTCCGCGGCCATGTCCTGGGAGGTCGCCGCGAAAACCCCCTCGGGCGCTCCGCCGGAAGTCGCGGCTCTCGTCGGCGACGACGCCGCGGTTCTGTTCGCCGTTCCCGAGCACCGGGTGGTCATGCCGCCGGAAGGCGCGCGCGACAGCCGGTGCGATGTGTTCGCGTTGATGCGCGACGGCGCCGAGACAGTGGCAGTCGTCGTCGTGACCAAAGCCGCCGAACCCTTCGGGCGGACCTTGCGGGATTGGCTCGCCGAGGACGACGGGGGCGGGTCCGAACGGTTGGACTTCATCTGTGGACGGCTCGGCCTGTCCCGAGACGCCCTCGACGGCGAGGTGGGATACGAACTCCTCGAACGCGCCGCCGCGGCCGTCGTCGAGGCCGAGCGTTTCAAGACCGACCGGGCCGCCATGATCGTCCAGTCCTTCTCCCCGGAAAACCGCTGGTTCAAGGATTTCGCTCGCTTCGCCGCCGTTCTCAACCTCAGCATCGAAATCCCGGGGCAGGCGGGAATCCACGCCCTGCCCTGCGGAAAGTCGCTGATCATCGGATGGGCCGGCAGCGATCCGTCCGCCATATTCCGCAGCGGCGCCGCATCGAACAGCGGCCGCGGTCCGAGGCCGAAGTCGGACTACGCCAAGGATGGCAAGATCGACCCGGGCATGGTCGCGGCCATCCTCGGAGCCACGGTTGGCGAGATATCCTTGGCCGTGGGCCCGCACGAAGGATGGCTCGACGACCGGGAACACGCGCGGTCCGCGGAAGCGCAGCGCGGTTTGGGAGATTTGGTCGACGTTATCCGAAGGGCGGCGCCTTGGCGCGGTTCGGAAACCGCCGCGTTCGCGTGGTTCCACTCCGAGCCGCTGGTAACCTTCGGCGGGCGCACCCCGATGGCTTTGACGCGCTCGGGTCTGGCGCACGAGGTTCTGGAATACATCGACGCCGCGGACGCGGGGCTTCTCGACCACGCCGCCTGAGAAAATCGGGTCCGCTCCCGAGGCGTACAGAATTGATGCCTATGCTCCTCCGCGGTCGGAACCCCGACAACCCCACCTTTGGACTCCGCGGGACATCCCGCTCCCGCGCTCCCTGGAGGCATCCGCGAAGAGGCATGCAACCGTAATGAGGGAGGCATCACGCGCGCCCATTCCCGCTCACGCTTGGCGGCGGGTTATTTGGCTTCGCGGTGCACGGCGTGTTCCGGAACGCCCGCTGGGCGCAATCGGTGCACGGAGACCGCTTCACCAACCCGCCCTCCGCCGCGCGCCCGAGGGCGCGTGATTTTTTACTTTTTCTCTATCGCGGGGCAAAATTCTTGTCTATATATGTACCGTGAAACATGTGTTGAGGCACGGCATGGTCAAGGAATCTAGGGGGATCCATCTTCGCGGCGTTGAGCTGATTCCGCGTGGGGAACAGAGAGCCACGACTCTGCGCCGTCGCCCCACAAGCACTGGCCAAGAGCCGCGACCGTTCCACGAACTTCGCTCTATGGACTTCACCCTACGCTCCGTGCCCGGAGGAAAAGTCTGGGACGAAGTGATCGGAGAATCGGAGGAACGACTTCACCTTGACATCTGCGGCCCCGAACGGGCGGGGCGGAGTTCGGCGGCATCGCCCGGCCGCACGGCGGACGGCGGACGACCACATCCCACGGCTCGATTCACGCTTCGGGCTTGTTCCCCGGTCGACACCCTGGCACCCGCGCCCCGCTGCATAACCGCTGTCGACCGGGAAGGAGAATCGAAGAAACCGCGCCGTCAACGCGCGGGAGGCTCCCGGCGGTCCGGACGGAATCCTTCGAACTTCCGTCGACCGTGCGAAAGTTCGTTGGGCATCCCAGTACTCGGCGGACAACGACTTTCGACTTGCGGTTTCCTTCCCCGAGGGTATCTTGGGGTTCCGCCACGGAACAGCACAATGGAGGCATGACATGTCCGGACAAGCGCAAGAGCGGCAGCCCGCGGCTTACGACCCCAGCGGAATGGCGCCCGTTCGCTTCCCAGGGAGACATTCTCCCCCTTCCGCCGCCAAACGCGACGGTTCCATGTTGAATTCCGGGGGGCACTTGGATTTCACCTCCCTGAAGCGTCATTTGGATTCGCTTCGACTCCCGGAGAACCTGTCAAGTGTCTGCTTCAAGGTTCTCGACGCGCTGTCGGAACTCGAACCGGAGGAACGGCATGAAATCGATCTTGACTTTTTCGAGGAGCGCCTCCCAATTCACGATAAAGAACGGTTGATTCCGGCGTTGACCATCCTTGGGACAATGCCGGAACCGATTTTGTCCGTTCATTCATATCTTGAAACGGAAGATGGTCGGGTTTATCTCTCGAACGGAGAGTTGTTCGATCTAATAGGCAGCGGAAAACTCAATCATCCCCATACCGGAGAGCCAGTCGAGAGACCGCTAAAAAGCGTGTATCTTTTCTACTCGGTCATGGAGGGAGCCAAGCCATGAATGCCAAGAAGAGAGAATTTGAGATATTCCTTGATGCGAACAGTGACACCCAGGTCGGGAGGCTGCTTAATTGGCACACGGCGGAAACCGATGAAGAAAAATTGTCCGCCATCGAACAATTGATGGAACAAACCTACCGCCTTCTCGAGTACAAGCGGGGGATCCTCGCCAAAATGAACCGCTGGGAAGGCGGGATAACAGTGCAGATCGTGCAAATGCTCCAAGCCGCCGGCGTGGACGCGACCCACGAAACGCATGTGAATGGCCATTGCAATATATTGGTCACGCATCCCCAAAATTTCAAGTGGATCGCAGAGGTGAAAATTCACAGGGGTTACAAATCCCTTGTCAAGGGATTTCTTCATCTGTCCACAAGGTATGGAAAGGCAACCCCACATAGGGATCACGGTGAATTCATCATCTACAACAAGAAGGGCAATTCTAAAAAAATTCTAAAGGAGTGGAAGGTTAAACTTTTGGCGAATCACGAGGGCGTTGATCTCACCGAAGACAAAATTGAATCGTCCATGTTTTTCCGAACCAAACACGTTTGCCCGAATTCCGGACTTCCATTCCATTTCAGACATGTCATCGTTCCATTTCAGCACAGTCAGTCGAAAAGATGATTTCATGCCTGCGCGGTGATCAATTTCCCAAATCCCGATTATATGACGAATTGGGTGATCGCGAATTTGTTCCGCGGGCGTCCCGCGCCCTCCGAAACACATCTTGTGACATATTATTCGACTGTCGCCTCGCTCCCGTTCGGCGGGCGAGCATCCGAAGTTGTCGACCGCGCCACACTGTTCCACGTCCGTCTGCGCCGTTCATACTTCCCTTCGTCCCACGTTGGCGTCGTTGACGTCACGGCACACTCTCGGAACGCGTCCACAAATGCCGCGAACCTCCCCACACCTGCCGCGACGTTTGATAATCGGAGCGATTCAGACGTTAGAGCCGGCCGAGGCTGGCTGTGTCGTCCCGACGCTGGCGGGGAAAGGGCAATCTCACGGATTCCGGTCCCATCGGGCCGCTACCAGGATTGGCGGCGGTTCCTGACAAAACCACAGAGGCATTGGCAGTCCGGGATCTCCGCCATGTCCGCGCCCCTGTAGTGGGAGGTCGCCGCGAAAACCCCTTTGGGAACTCCGCCGGAAGTCGCGGCTCTCGTCGGCAACGACTTCGCGGTTCTGTTCGCCGTCCCCGAGCACCGGGTGGTCATGCCGCCGGATGGCGGGCGCGACAGCCCGCGCGATGTGTTCGCGTTGATGCGCGACTGCGCCGAGACCATGGCCGTCGTCGTCGTGACCAAAGCCGCCGAACCCTTCGGGCGAACCTTGCGGGATTGGCTCGCCGAGGACGACGGGGGCGGGTCCGAAAGGTTGGACTTCATCCGCGGTCGGTTCGGCCTGCCCCCGGACGCCCTCGACGCCGAGATTGGATACGAATTCCTCGAACGCGCCGCGGCGGACGTTGTCGAGGCCGAGCGTTTCAAGACCGACCGCGCAGCCACGATCGTCCAGTCCTTCTCTCCGGATAACCGCCGGTTCAAGGATTTCGCGCGCTTCGCCGTCGAACCGAGATCAACCTCAACATCGAGACCACGGGGCGGTCGGGCATCCACGCCCAGCCCCGCGGCGAATCGCCGATCATCGAATCAACCGGCGGCGACCCGTCCGCCTTTTTCCGTAGCGGCGCGGCATCGAGCAGCGGCCGCGGTCCGAGGCCGAAGTGGGACACGCCAAGGACAGCAAGATCGACCCGGGCATGGTCGAGGCCATCCTCGGAACCACGGTCGTCGAGATATCCTTGGCCGAGGGCCCGCACGAAAGTTGTCTCGACGATCGGGAATTCGCACGGTTCGCGGAAGAGCGGCGCGGCTTGGGCGATCTGGCCGACGTCATCCGAAGGGCGGCGCCTTGGTCGGGTCCGAGACCGCGGCATTCGCGATGCGCCACTCCGAGCCGTTGAGAGGCTTCGGCGCTCGGACGCCGATGGCATTGGGGCGCGGGCCCTGCGCACGAGGTGTTGAAAGCACCCGGAGGACGTGTTCCAGATCGTTTGCATGAGCACCCGGAATGCGGTCAAGCGGTTCGATCCCGGTCGCGGGACGGGATTCGCGGCATACCCGCGCCCCTGGAAGGTTCAAACCCTGACGAGATGGCGGGAGGAAGAGCGGTCGACGATCCCGGATAATGGTCAACAAACTCGAGAAGTTGCGTTGGTTTGAACAAGCAGCGTAACACACATCGACGAGGCGGGAAGGGTCCGTTTCCACGGATGACTCCGAGGTCGCCCGGGAACTCGGATGGCCCGTCGTACAGGATCGACGCCTGCGCGGGATCCCCCGGACAGCCCGATACCCCGATTGCGGGGATAATTGAGACCGGACGCTACCCCCGCGCGAATGCGGCGTGGATGACGATCCGGTGGAGATCAAGAAAATCGTCCGCCGGATTCTGGACGAATTGCCGTAAAGCGTGGCGGACGTGCTCCTCGTGCGGCTCGGGATCGACCATGATGGCCAAATGACTCTGGAGGAATTGGACAACCGCATGGGAATGACCAAGGAGCGCATCCGTCATATCTTGGACCAACCGTTGGAGCGCCATTCGATTCCCGAGCGCAAACGCCGTTTGGAGAACTCATGGGGATATGACGAATCGACAGGCCGCCTTCGCCGTCCCGCATCCGAAGACCGGAAAGGGAGACAGCGGCCATCCGCTCCCCCGGGGACGCCGGAGGGCGTGAAGGGCGGACGGTCACGGAGCGGACGCGGGGTGGTCCATGATCTCGGCGGAAGCCCGGCGCGCTTCAGTACATCGACGAGAACAAGTGGTCGCCGCATTCACCGGCGGCGGCGTGCGCGATGTCCAGATCGGGTTGACTCTCCGCGGCGGCGGGGATGAATGCGGCATCCCGATCGTCACGTGGGTATTCGTAGGCGGAGCCGGAGTCATCCCCGTCCACGGAGAAGTCGACGATGACCGGATTCTCTTCATTCAATGTCGGAAGCCCGACCACGTCCGACCTTGGCTCGTCAACCACTTGCGCGACGATTTCCTGTTTTTCATTCCCTCGAATGGCCGAGCTCTGCGCCGGAGTGCCGATGAAGTAATAGTGCGTGTTCTCGGCCAAATTGAGGCCGTTGCCCTGAATCACCAGCGAGAATGTGGTCGAGTTGGTCATCACCGTGTTTCCTCCGGACTCGGCGACGGTGACCGCTCCAATCTCCTGGCCCAGCGCGATGCGGTCGCCCTGAGACTGGTTGAAGCCCATTATCGTGGTTTGCGCAGCGCTCGTGCTGTCCGCCGCAGTCAGGAACTGAAAGATGTCCGCAACGGAGCCTCCGGTAAACGTGTAGCCGCCGTTCGCGCCATAAAGTATGCTCGCCTCGGTGGAGTGGGCGTTCACGTTTCCGGAATTCCCGGATCCGAATTTGATGTTATCCGTTTCGATCTCGGTTCCATCGCCGAATCTTAGTTTCTCGATTTGGAGCAATCTGTCTTCGCCTTCGTCGGTTCCGTCGGCTGTGTTGGCGTCGGCAACCGTCACCAATCCAGACGATGTGAACCGAAAGTCACGAATATTGCCACCGTAGGTCGCGGTGTCTTCTTCACTACCACCATTGAGAAAATCATCACCGATTCCCCCTGAAATTGTATCCGCGCCCGCATGCCCAAGAATAATATCATCGCCTGATCCTCCTATAAGAGAATCCATACCCCCATAGCCTTCAATAGAGTCCCGACCCGGTCCGCCTGAGATCGCATCATTCCCGGAATTTCCAACGATTACATCATCTCCTACAAGTCCATTTACGGTCACACCGTCACCTGTTTCATCAAAAATAATATCATGACCAGTAGTTCCAGTCTCCGTCACCCTGAGCGTTCTGTCAATAAGACGAATTTCTTCAAATCCATTAACACGAAGCCCCCCTGCCAAACCAATTGATAAAACATTCATTCCTCCTATGTCAATAATAATTGCTGAAATAGAAATCAAATTATCTTGCACTGGTACAATAATTACATCGAAATCAGAATCAGATCCATAATCAGAAGCATTATGACCATAAAAAACACCAATGCTATTTGTTGTTAAATAGAATATATCACTTCCTGCCCCTCCATGTAAATTTACACTAGTATTTCTGTCACCAGGAATAATTATGTCATCACCACTTCCACCTATTATATCCGCACCAAGATCAAATTTCCTGAAAGTGAAACTCCGCCCAAACGTGCCTCCCCTGCCGTCCGAAGCGGAAATGTCCACCTCCGCGTTCGCTGTTCCCGTGAAGGTTCCCGAAATCACTCCCGCATTGGTCATTGTTAAACCAATATTCGCATCCGCGAGGCTTTGGCTTCCAACCATGGCGCTGTAGGTCAGCGTGTCTTCCGAGTCTGGATCCGTGAACGCGTCGCTCAAATTAATCTCCGGAACCAGTGCACCCGTCCTCACAAACATGTCCCGCAGCGATTCACCAGCCACGGGGGCGGCGTTCGCCGTGATGTTCAAGGTGTGATCCACGGATGCGTGCCCATCGGTGGCTCTGACTGTTATTGAAGTGTCGGACATGCCGGAAAACGTTCCACCGATCTCTCCACTACCCGCGTTGATGGTCAGACCGAGGTCGGTTCCGGCCGTCAATGAATATGTCAAAGTTTGACCCTGATCCGCGTCTTCGAACCATTCCGCCGCGCTTATCGGGGAAGCCAACGCCGTGCCGGTCGTCAGAATCATCGCTTCGCTCGGCGCGTCCGTTGTTTTCGTGGGAGCGTTGTTCGCCATGATGTCGACCATGTGCTCCACGGATGCATGACCATCGCTCGCGCTGACGGTTACGGAAGCACTGGACGTTCCGGAATATGTGCCGCTGATTCCTCCGCTTGCAGCGTCGAAATTCAGCCCGGTTCCGTCCAAATCGGTCGGATCCACCAGAGAATATGTCAGCGTCTGTCCGGAATTGGAGTCTTCGAACCATGCGCCCGCGTTGATCGGAGAAGCCAACGCCACACCGGTCGTCAGAACCAGCGCTTCGCTCGGAGCTTCGGCAGTTTTCGTGGGAGCGGCGTTCGCCGTGATCTGAAGCGTGTGCTCGGCGGAAGACAATCCATCGCCCGCCACGATGCGGATTGCCGCGTCCCTCGTTCCGGTGAACGTGCCGCCGATCTCACCGTCCGCGAACATCAATCCGATGCCGTCCAATCCGGACGCGGTGAAGGTCAGCGTTCCGATTCCGTCCGGATCCGCGAACCAGGATCGGACATTGATCGAAGCAACCAATTCCACGCCGGTCGTCAGAACCAGCGGTTCCGACGGAGCCTCGGTCGTCACCGTTGGAGGATTGGCGGCAACCGCCTCGACCGCGGAGATCACGAATGTCACTTGCGACGCGCCGCCGTCGGTGACGGTGACCGTCACGTCACCGGTCCCGGCGAGCGTCCCCGTGATCCTGTTCGTCGACGTGTCGAACATCAATCCCGAGTCGTTCCGGCCGAACGTCACGACGAGATTCGGCGTTTCGCCTTCGGAAGCGGGGAAAAGCCCGTTCAGATCAATCGGGGCGATCTCCTCGCCGATCACCTCGGTCCGATCCGGCGGAGCGGCGCCTTGGGCAGCAACCGTGACAACGAAACTGTCCATGACGCTTTGACCGCTTCCATCGGTCGCGGTGACGGTGATCGTCACATCCTCCGCGCCAGTGATCTCCCCGGTGATATTCCCGGACTCCGCGTCGATCTCCAACCCGATTGTGGAGAGGGCCGCCCCGTCGTTTCCGACCGTCGCCCCGAACCGGAGCGTGTCGCCCTCGTCGGGATCCTCGAAGGCCGACGCCGTGCCGATTGGCGCGATTTGGGTGCCCGACGTGACTGTCCGGTCCCGCAGGGGCGTGTCCGACACCATAGGCGGATCGCTCCGCTGGATGGTGACCGCCGCCGTTCCCCTGACGGCGTCCGCTTCGCCCAAAGCGGTCACGGTGACCACGGCTCCATCCGTGCCGGTGAAGTTTCCGGTGATTTCCCCGGTTTGGGCGTCGATCATCAGCCCGACCGAGTCCAGCGCCGCTTCGTCGTCGCCCACCACCGCGCGGTATGTCAGCGAAGCACCTCCGGACAGATTCCCGAACGCCGCCGCCGCGTCAATGGGTTGGGTGATGGCCCCGCCGCCGGGAACGAATCCGGTCAGCGCGTTCGGAGTCGTGGATGGGGATCCGCCCGAGGGATTCCCCCCCCCCCCCATCATTTCCACAGCCGGACAGCGCCACCGCGGCGGTCATGGCTCCCGACGCTCCACTTTTGCGCCGCGCCGCGGACGCCATGGATGTTCCGGCGTTCCGATCGCCCGGGCGGTCCTCGATGGACAGATCCAACATCATGGTCTCCTTCACCACAATTCGTTTCGAAGCCGCCTGACCGGCCACGCGCCAAGCGGGGCGCGAAGGGATAAGGCGACGGCGACCACCGGAATACCGGCGGACATTCTTCCGCTCCCGACGCGAATCGCCGGGAAACCGCCGTTTACGCGAATCATTCCTCGATGGCAAGGCGGGAGATTCCGGCGCCGAACGCGGCAACAGCCATGACGCGGGGAGAGTGAGCGAGGCCGGAGAACCACCTTGCGCCCATCGGCGGCATGTGCGAGGATGGACGCGGCCCGGGTGGCGCCGGGTCCGGAACTCCGCCGATGTCGGGAGCGAACGCCCTTTCGGCCGGTTCGGAATGCGCCGACGGAACACTTTGAACCAACGCCGCCGGGAGGGGAGCACCGAATGAAAGCGTTCGAATTCAACGATCGGCTGGTGGAGTCCTACGAGCAATTCTCGCGCTCGTTCAGCGACATCGGGGCCGGGGATCTCAAGGATGCGGTCGACGCGGAATACGCGGCGAAGCGGTTCTGGCCGGACGCGCTCCTTTCCCTGAATCCCCGGTACGAGGAGAGCAGGACCGTGGACGACCTCGTCGCCAGCGGCGATCTCGACGAGGCAACCGGGCGGATATTCCGGCTCGACGGCGCCTCCCTGCGGCTTCACAAGCATCAAGCCCAGGCGATCGCCAAAGCGAAGGCCGGTGAGAGTTTCGTTGTCACAACGGGAACCGGTTCCGGCAAGTCGCTTTGCTTCTTCGTGCCCGTGGTGGACGAGATCGTCAGGGCGGCCCGGGCGGGGGATCCGCGCAAGACCCGCGCGATCATCGTCTATCCGATGAACGCCCTGGCCAACAGCCAGATAAACGAAATCGACAAATTCATCGACGGATCGGGACTGCCTGACGAATTCAAACCGGTCGTGAGGCGGTACACGGGCCAGGAAAGCCCGGAAGAACGGCGGAGGATCGCGGACAATCCCCCGGACATCCTCCTGACCAACTTCATGATGGCCGAAATGCTCCTGACCCGCAATGGCGAACCCGATTCCACGGTCGTCGCCAACGCCGAGGGTCTCGGGTTCATCGTTCTGGACGAACTTCACACGTACCGCGGCCGTCAGGGGGCGGACGTGGCGGTCCTGGTCCGGAGGATCAAGGACAGGTGCGCCCCGGACAAAGCCCCGATCTGCATCGGCACATCGGCGACAATGGCCTCCGGGGAAGAGGGAACGGACCGGGCGTCCGAGGTGGCCGAGGTGGCGGGGAGGCTGTTCGGCGCGGAGATCGGACCCGAGAATGTCATCGGCGAAACCCTGCGGCGCGCCACGGATGACCGCCTCGACCCCGAATGGGCCAAATCAAGACTTTCGTCCACGTTGGAAGACCCCTTTCCTGAAGATCTGACGAACGATATCCTGCGGGAGCATCCCTTGGCGGTCTGGGTTGAACTCGCCCTCGGCCTCAAAGACGGCAAGACGCTGGAGCGGCGGAAGCCCCTGCCCTTTCAGGAAGCCGCCGATAAGTTGGCGGAAGACAGTGGAGTCGGAGCCGAACGGTGCCGGAAGCGTCTCGAGGAATTCCTGACCCGCGTCAGCCTGCCGGAAACCCAGCGCGGCGGAACCGGAGACGGCTCGTTCCTCGCCTTCAAACTGCACAGGTTCATTTCCGGTTCCGGCGAGATATACACCACCTTGACCGGCAGGCCCCGGAAGGTTCTTTTCGAGGGACAGCGCGAAGACCCCGACGCGCCCGGAACCCGGCTCTACCCGACTCGCTTCTGCCGCGAATGTGGGCAGGAATACCACATCGTCAGCAAAGCCGAGCGGGACGGCCGGATCGGATTTCTGCCCCGCGGCATCGACGACACGCCGCTGGATGCGGGACCGGACGACGATGTCGCGGGATACCTCTGCCCGATCCCCGACCCGGACTTGAACCCGGATTCGGACGCGGACGTCGACGGAGGAAAAGAATTC
>JANQKA010000762.1 GCA_028281405.1 Hasllibacter sp.
CCGATGACATCCTCCCAATTCACCGGCGACAAATCGAACCCGGTCAGGCGGCGTGTCATGGCGCATCGAATCGCGTGGTCCGTCGGCAATTCATATGTCAGGACCAGGTCGAATCGTCGCAATATGGCCCTGTCCAATATCCGGGGAAGATTGGTCGTGGCCACGATGAGCGACGGTCCCGTGTCCCCATCCATGAACTGAAGGAAGGAATTCAGAATCCTCCGCGCTTCCCCAACGTCGTTGTCTCCATTCCGCGAAGCCGCGAGCGCGTCGATCTCATCGAAGAGGTACACGCCCCGTTGGGTTTTGACCGCCTCGAATATCACGGCAAGCTTCGAAGCCGTCTCTCCCATGTATCTTGATATCAAGCCGTGAAGGAGTACCGAGTGAAGGGGAATTCTAAGCTCGCCGGCGAGAGCGGACGCCGTCATCGTTTTCCCCGAGCCGGGCGGCCCGGTGAGCAGGACTTTCTGCCGGGGACGGAGTCCATGCGTCTCGAGCATGTTGCGTTTTCCATATTCCAGAACCAGCTGATCCAATTCATCCGAGATGACTCTTGGCAGGATCGGATCCTTTAGGCGCTCGGTTGGATACGAGGTTCCGATGATCTCCCCCAACTCGCCCCTGTGCTTGGCGATCGGAGTTGGTGACGGCGGGCGGGCCGCGGGAGAGCGGCCCTCATCCACCCACCGCCGCAACTGTTCCGCCAGTCGGGTGTGCCCCTTCTGCTCTTCGGCGTAGGCAAGCTGAAGGGCGAGATCGAAGAATCTCCCCTCGTCCCCTTCGACGTGGCTCTTCAGGAGCCCGATCATTTGTTTCGCGGTCGCCATCCCGTCCCTCCGTGTCAATTCCGCGCCAACGCGCGCCGGGAGCCGCGGCATTCATCGAGCCCCGTTTCACCCATTTCGTCTCCGCGCCAACGCGCGCGGGGAACCGCCTCGTCCGGAGGGCACGGCGCCCGCATGCCTTGGAAGAACCTTCATCGTCCACCTCGGCGGTGTATGCCGCCTCGCGGCGATCCGCAACGCCGTCTCTCCGCCGTTCAACCAACAGCCTGGAGAAATTCCATTTTGTCCCCGCTCCGCGGCATTCGCAAAAGCCGCCACAGATCCATTCCCGTGTCATCGGGACATAAGCCGGGTGCGGTGTCTTACGCTGTCTTCCCGCCTTGTTTCGCTCATTCGGATGCCGATCGTCCCGCCGGATCGTGGTGGAACGAGGCCCGGGTCCGGTGAGGGACGCCCCGCTCATCGCTCCACCGCCATGCCGGGGCGAAAGTTTCACGACCGGGTTTCGGGGCGGGATGAATCTTCGCTCAGGCCAATGGTCTTCGGGTGCGCGCGATTGCGGCGCCCAGGGGTTCCGCGCATAAGGGACGTGGTCGCGGCGATTTGCCGTCGAATACCCACGACATGGACGTCTCGGCGCGTTCTCCGCGGAGATGAACGGAAACCGACCGCCAAGCCGCCGGTGTCCGCGGAATCCAGGAATTCACGCTGGACGCGGGAAAACTGGACGCCCGGCCACGCGCGATTGGATTGATTCCGGGAGTTGGTCGCCACGGCCCATGGTCGACGCCAAGCCGCGCGCGAACGAATGGATTTCTTCGGGCCAATTCGAGACCCATGAGCATAATCCATCGCATTCCGGCGAATACCAGCGACCGGGGCGTCGCCACGCGCTCCCGGCGGAGATGAATCGGCAACCGATCGCCAAGCCGACCACGGCGGGGAAACCCGGTATTCACGTCGGACGCGGGCAGTCCAAGGTGTTCCCAATTTTAGAACATTCTCATTCTGCCGCGGTTCCGTCCACGCCGCGGCGCGCCACGAGGATCGGAATTCCTTTGTCCAACGCGCGGGCCCATGTTCCGAATCCATCGCGAAGTACCGGACCTCCGAGCCCCGCGACGGTGGTTTGGACGGCGCTGACCGCCCCCGTCCATCCGAGACGGAACCGACCGGCGCGGAATCCCTCCCGCGCCGGCCCTCCTCCCGCGGACGTCAGTTTAACCAGCCGTTCACGACGTTCATGTTGGTGGCCACCCATTCCTCCGCCACATCGCGCGGGTCCATCTCGTCCCGGCCGATCTGCAGAATCCACTGGTTCACGACGTTCGGATCGAGCTGCATTTGGCTGAGGAACCTCGCCACCGGCGGATTCCGCTCCTCCAGAGACTTGGAATAGGCGACGTAGATCGTCGCGTCGGAACTCGCGCAAGCGAATTTCGACGTCTCCAGCCAGTCCTCCGCGTCCAGATCGTGCCGCTCGCAGCCCTCGAACCGGGCCGGCTCCTCGATCGGAGAGATGTCGTAGGCCGCGTGAACCCATTCCGGAGTCCAGTAGTAGAACAGGATCGGATGTTCGCGCTGAATCGCCGTCTTCAACTGCGCCTTGAAGGTCGCGTCCGGCAGGATCTCCGGCTCCCACAATTCCGAGAGTCCGTAGTCCTTGAATTTCACCTGCCACATGCGGGTCGAATTCCAACCGGCGTCGCCGGCCCAGTATTCGCCCTTGCCGTTGCCGTCCTTGTCGAACATCGCGGCGATCTCGGGCCTGCGGAGATCGTCGACCGTCCGCACCTGGCCGGCGAGATAGGACGGAACGTACATCTTCTGGGTGCCCAGGTAGGGCTTGTTGACGCCGACCGTCCGCGCGCCGTCGATATACTGGTCCCAGATGCCCTGGCGGTTCGGCATCCAGAGGTCGGTGTAGACGTCGACGGTGCCGTCGCCCTTGTCCATCCCGGCCGCGATGACGGAGCCGTCGGAAAGGCCCGACACGATCTCGGCCTCCCCGCCGAGCGGTCCTTCGATCACGGCCTCGATCACGTGGCCGATGGCGCGCGCCCCGGTCCAGGTCAGGTCGCCGATTTTGACGGTTTCCTGCGCGGACGCCGCCTGAGCGGCGACGACCGCTACCGCGGCGAGCGGAATTTTCGTGAGTTTCATTGGTGTTCCTTTCGGTTGGTTGCGCGGCGGCGCCCTATGCGCCGCCACCGTTTCAATTTCGGGTCGAATTCGCCTTCTGCACGACCCGGTCGATCATCATCGCCAACAGGGCGATTCCGATTCCCGCGAGGACGCCCCTGCCGGTTTCCGTCTTCTCAAGCGCCTCGGTGACGACGAAGCCCATGCCGCCCGCGCCGATCAGCGCGGCGACGACCACCATCGAGAGGCTCATCATCACCACCTGGTTAATGCCGGCCATGATCGACGGCAGGGCGAGCGGCAGCTCGACCTTGGTCAGAAGCTGCCTCGGATTCGCCCCGAAGGCCAGGGCGGCCTCCTTGGTGCTTTCGGCGACCTGCCTGATGCCCAAAGCCGTCAGCCGCACCATCGGCGGCATGGCGAATATCACCGTCGCCAGGATCCCCGGCGGTTTCCCGATGGAGAAGAACGCGATGGCGGGCAGCAGATAGACGAAGCTCGGGATCGTCTGCATCACGTCGAGGATCGGGGTCATGATCGCGTGTCCGCGCCTCGATTTGCCGACCCAGATGCCCAGCGGCAGTCCAATCACGACACAGATGATCGAGGCCGCGACGACCAGCGAAAGCGTGTCCATCGCCGTCTGCCAGAACCCGAACAGCGCGAGATAGGCCAGCGAGGCGCCCACGAACACGGTCACCCGCGCTCCCGCCATCCGGTGCGCGACCCACAACAGCACCCCCATGGTGATCGGCCACGGCGTGCCGACGGTGACCGATGCGATGACGCCGAGCATCCCGCGCAGGAATTTGGTGATCCCGTCGAACAGGAATCCATAGAACACCGTGACATAGGCTATGCCGTCGTCGATGGCCTGGCTGATGTAGGTGTTCAGGTTCACCGGTGGCGCTCCCTCCCGCGGCGGCTCGCGGTTGACGTACCTGTTTCCCTCGTCGTCGCGGGGAAACGTCACGCGGTCGGGTCGGTCCAGCCAGAGCAATGTCGGAAACTCGCCGATGACGGCGCAGTCGAACCTGTCCTTGAAAGCGACCTCCGCGCCGGCGGCGATGGCTCGGACCTGCTTGATGCAGGCGCGTTCTTCCGGCGCGAATTGGCTGCCGCGGTAGATGAGAAGTGGAACGATCGTAAGCGTGACGAGTCCGGCGAGAATCAGTCGGCGGACCTCGAAGCCGCTGTTGACGGAATGGTCGACCCGCCAACGCTCGTATTGCCTCGCGTAGAGCCTGTCGGCGGCCCATCCGAACAGAAGCCGTCCAATGACGAACACCAGGACCGCGCCGATCACGTGCGATTGAGTCCAGCCTTCGTATCGGGCGACGAGGAATGCCTTGTCGGCGTTTTCGATGGCGGCATTCGCGTATTTGTAGACCAGCGCCAAGTTCACGACCGCGACCAGGTCGATCACGAAGCCCATGATGAAGAGCGTCCAGTTTCCGCGCAGCGCGGCCCAGACGAAGGTGCCCGCCATCGCGGCGAAATTCATGTGCCAGCGGCCGAGCGCGGACTTCTGGATCTTCAGGAACACATCGGCGTAGTGGTCGCCGTTGGGCCCCGCGAATTCGATGAAGGGCCGGCGGATTTCGGTGTCGTTCCGCATCGGCTCACACCTCCCCTTGAGCGCCGCGCGACCGCGCGTCCCTGGTGACGACGCCGACCGGTTCGCCGCCGTTGATGATCATGATCGGAATCTCCCGGTCCACCGAGAGGCCGACGAGGGAGTCGGGGACGTCGTATTCGATGAAGGTCCGGCGGATTTCGGTGTCGTCCCGCATCGTCTCAAACTCCCCTTGAACGCCGCGCATCGGCGCGTCCTTGGTGACGACGCCGACAGATTCGCGGTCGCCGATGATCATGATCGGATCCTCCCTGTCCACCGAGAGGCCGACGAAGGTGTCGGGGCCGTCGTATTCAATGAACGGCCGGCGGATTTCGGTGTCGTCCCGCATCGTCTCAAACCTCCCCTTGAATGCCGCGCAACAGCGCGTCCTTGGTGACGACGCCGACCAGTTTGCCGTCGCCGATGATCATGATCGGATTCTCCTGATCAACCGAGAGGCCGACGAGGGTGTCGAGGTCGTCGTCGGGGCGCGCCCGGGGGCAGGCGTCGATCCGGGGCAGGTCGTGAAACGATTCCGGCGGAAGCATGACCGTGTGGGCGAACACCACCTTCAGCTTGGATATTCCCGCGACGAAGTCCGCCACGTAGCCGTCCGCCGGCTTGGTGACGATCTCTTCGGGCGTCCCCGTTTGAACGATCTCGCCATCCTTCATGATCGCGATCCGCGTCCCCATTCGGATGGCTTCGTCGAGATCGTGCGTGATGAACAGCGTGGTTTTGTTCATTCGCTTCGAAAGCGACAGGAATTCGTCCTGCAATCCCCGGCGGATCAGCGGGTCGAGCGCGGAAAACGGCTCGTCCATGAGCAGGATGTCGGGATCGGCCGCCATGGCCCGGGCCAGGCCGACGCGCTGCTGCATGCCGCCCGACAACTCGCTGGGCATCCTGTCCCCGTAGCCTTCGAGGCTCACGAGTTCGATCACGCGCTCGGCGTGCCGCGCGCGGGTGAACGCGTCGACGTTCCTGAGTTCCAGGGCGAA
>JANQKA010000769.1 GCA_028281405.1 Hasllibacter sp.
TATATCTCTGATCCTGAAACGGGCCGCTTTGCGGCCTCCTGATCATCGTAACCCACGACCATCGCGGTTTCGAGTTCCTCGTTCAGTTCTTTCGCGCGCGCGACATATTCGTCGTTCCGATAAAAGGGCACCCCGGGCTTCCACAGGCGGGCGAGTTCCTGCAGCGCGTCCCGGTCGAACTTGAAAAACGCCCGCTCCTGCTGGGACGCCTCGAAGTCGCTCAGACCCGAATTTTCCAACACATAGCGCGCGGCCCGGAGCGAGCTGTCGAAGAGCTCCCTCACGATGTCGTTCGCGCCCGCTTGATAGAGTTCGTAGACATGCCCGCGGTCCCGCGCCCGCGCCACGATGTGCAGGTCTTCTCGTCTGCTGCGGGCGTGCTTCACGAGACGAACCGCGGCGGCGGGGTCGTCGAGGGCGACCACGAGGATTCGGGCGCCGTCCAGACCGGCGGCGCGCAGGAGCTCCGGGCGGGTGGGGTCGCCGAAAAAGCTCTTGATGCCGAAACGCCGCATTGCCTGAACCATCTGGAGGTTGTGATCCAGGACGACGGTCTTGAGGCCGGCGCCGCGAAGCATGCGGTTCACGACTTGCCCGAACCGTCCGACGCCGGCGATAATGACGGGCCCCTGATCGTCGATTTCGTCGAATTCCCGGATCTCGCCGCCATCCGACATGCGCTTCGACAGGAATTCATAGAGGATGAAGAAAAGCGGGGTCAGCAGCATCGACAGCGCGATGATCAGAAGCAGACTCTGGCTCAAGCCGATGCCGATGACGGACTGCTGCAGGGAAAACGACGTCAGGACGAAGCCGAATTCACCCGCTTGGGCGAGGCCGAGGGTGAACAGCCATTTGTCCCGGCTGCGGAGTTTGAAGATCATGGCAAGCGCGTAAAGGATGAGGCCCTTGACCGCCATCAGGCCCAGGGCCGCGCCGACGATGCCGACCGGATTGGAGAATAGAAGCGGGAAATTGATGCCCGCGCCCACGGTGATGAAGAACAGCCCGAGCAGAAGGCCCTTGAAGGGTTCGATGTCCGCTTCGAGTTGGTGTCGGAACTCCGTGTTCGCGAGCACCACGCCGGCGAGGAAGGTGCCGAGCGCGGGCGAGAGGCCCACCAGATTCATCAACAGGGCCGTGGCGATCACCATGAGCAGCGCCAGCGCCGTGTGCATTTCCTTCAGGCCCGCGCCATGGATGTAGCGGAACACGGGGCGCGTGGCGAACACCCCGACGACGATGACCAGCGCTACCGCGCCGAGGGTCACGAGGGTAACGCCCCAACCGGGGAGCCCCTCCACGAGACTCAGCGCGTGGTGCGCGTCGCCGCCGCGGTCGGTTGGGCGGGAAACGGAGCCGTCGGGATTGGCGCTCATCGTTTGGCTTATTGCGAGCAGCGGCAGAAGCGCGAGCATCGGGATCACCGCGATGTCCTGCGTGAGGAGAACGGAAAAACTCGACCGCCCTCCGGTTGTACGCATCAGATCTTTTTCGTTCAGGGTCTGAAGGACGATCGCGGTTGAGGACAAGGCGAGGATGGTGCCGATGGCGACGGCTTCCTGCCAGGGGCGTCCGAACGCGGAGACGATTGCGGCGACCGCCGCGATGGTCAACACGATCTGAAGGCCGCCGAGCCCGATCAACCGGTGGCGCATGTCCCAAAGGGCGCGCGGCTCCAACTCCAGGCCGATCACGAAAAGCATCATCACCACGCCAAATTCCGCGAAGTGCTGCAAATCCCGGGTCTCCGATCCCACAAGCCCGAAAATAGGGCCAATCAGAATTCCGGCGAGCAGATATCCCAGCACGGACCCGAGACCCATTCTCGAGGCGACGGGAACCGCTATGACCGCGGCCGCCAGGTAGATCGTCGCTTGAATTATGAAGCTTTCCATTGACCCGGCTTCCGTCCCGTGCCCCGGGGGCATACCCCCGACGCGAAGCGGGCGCAAGTCGTCCGTGAGCCGGCAAATCTCGTTTGGGGTTCGCGCCCGCGGCAAGGCCGGGCGGGCGCCCCCGGAATGAGGCTGTTGAGCGCCGGGGCGGGATGCCCCGCTTTCCGGCCCGCTCCGCACGGAAGCGATCTTGGATTCCGGCCGCGCGGGGCAGCGCCTCCCCGCGGGGCGGGAGCGGGGGACGACTTGCGCGAATGCCTATTCCGCCCGTGGCGCTTGGCGGGAGTACTGGCCGCTGACGGCCGTGGTTCATGACGCCGGGGCATCGGGAATTCGCCGCCCGAACCCGCTTTGCATGCGGACGCCCGGTGCTTCGTCGAACCGGCGAAACGCCGCAGCGCGCGGGCTTCGGAGATGGTTCGGGATCTTCATCACCCCGGTCGCGCGCGTGGTGTCCACCGACGTTCGCGCAGCGGCGCATGGACCGCGCTTTTTTCCGAAAGCGCGCGGACGTCGCGGGAATTCTTTGCAAACGGATGGAATATCGTGGAACATGCGAATTCGTCGCGCGCGCAATTCAGCGTGGAACACACAGGAGGCACGACCATGGGCCCTTTCCCGCACAACGCTCCGAAATCGGAGATCACCGAAGCGAACCCCGCGGGCACCGACGGGTTCGAGTTCGTCGAATTCGCCCACCCCGAGCCCGATCGGCTTCGCGACCTGTTCGGCAAGATGGGCTATGAGCGCACCGCGGTCCACAAGACCCGGAACATCGAACTCTGGCAGCAGGGCGACATCACCTACGCGCTGAACGACGAACCGGGTTCCCACGCCCGCGGGTTCGTTGAAGTTCATGGCCCCTGCGCGCCTTCGATGGCTTGGCGCGTCGTGGACGCGGAAGCCGCGCTGAAGCACGCCGTCTCGAAGGGGGCGGAGGAATACGCGGGAGCGGGCCGGACGATGGACGTGCCCGCGATCCGCGGAATTGGCGGAAGTCTGATTTACTTCATCGACCAGTACTACGAAACGAACCCCTACAACGCGGAATTCGACTGGGTCTCCAAGGCCCATCCGGAAGGCGTCGGCTTCCACTACCTCGATCACCTCACGCACAACGTCCACAAAGGGAACATGGACGTATGGTTCCGCTTCTACGGCGATATCTTCAATTTCAAGGAAATCCGCTTTTTCGACATCGAAGGCAAATTCACCGGCCTGCACTCCCGGGCGCTGACCTCTCCCTGCGGCCGCATCCGCATTCCGATCAACGAGGATCGCGGCGAAAAGGGACAGATCGTCGAGTACCTGAAGCGGTACAACGGCGAGGGCATCCAGCACATCGCCGTGGGAGCGCGGAACATCTATGACGGCGTGGACGCGGTCGCGGAAAACGGCCTCGAGTTCATGCCCGCCCCGCCCGACGCCTATTACGATCTGAGCCGCGACCGGGTCAAGGGCCACGAAGAGCCTTTGGACCGCATGAGGAAGCATGGGATCCTGATCGACGGCGAGGGCGTCGTCGGCGGTGGAGAGACGAGAATCCTGCTGCAGATATTCTCGAAGACGGTTATCGGCCCGATCTTCTTCGAGTTCATCGAACGCAAGGGCGACGACGGGTTCGGAGAAGGCAACTTCAAGGCGCTGTTCGAATCCATCGAAGCCGATCAAATCGCCCGCGGCGTGCTCGACGATGTGTCCACTTGACTGGAGCCCGTCCCGTCGGCCAATCCGCGTGACGGTGGCCGCGCCGGTACTGGCCGGGCCGTTTTCCGCGGAGCTTCCGCGGGCGGGGGCGATCGCCGGCTTCTTCGATTGAAGTCCCCGACGCGCGAAAGCTGGTCGGCCGGTCGGCTTGGTGGTGTGCCCTCCATCGATGCCACACCCGCGACGCTTCCGTTCGATGGCGGCGGGCGTGACCCTGTTCGCACGCGGCGGAGGCTTCCGCGATGGAGGGTTGGGACGTCGTTGTTTCGATTCGATGGCTTCCCGTCCCGCGGCGTGTCACCCGAACGCGCTCATCGCGCGGCGCTTCAAGCCGACGGTGGCCCGGTGGGCATTATTTATTGGCCGCCCGTCACCGCTCCCGCCGCACGGCGTCACGCCGGCGCCGCATCCGGGTCCGGGGCGCGCCTCCAGAGGCGGATTCAGGGATCGGCAACACATGGGCGGTGGGAGGCTGATTCCATGGTCCCCGGGGTTTTGTCGGGTGGAAATCGAAACTCCTCTCCGCCGGGAAGCGAAGCATCTCAGCCGCGGAATGGCGGCATGCTGAGTCGGATCGGCCGACCGTCTTTCACGTAGGTGATGTCGCTGCCGCCAATGGCCGAGACCTCTCCGCCGTCCACACTGTCACCGACCTCGACCCTCCTGAGCCCTCCGGAAGGCAGGCGCACGAGGGCCCGGCGATTGTTTGTGGAACCGTACACGCCGATCAGGCTGACTTCTCCGAGGGGCAGGGCTTCCCTCACCGTCGCGTACCGCGCGACGGCCGCGGCGCCCGGAGACTCCGGCTGGCCCGAGGGCGCGTCGGATGGTTGGGACGGCGCGGCCGAGGATGGCGGCCCGCCGTCGGATCCCGGCGATTCCGCGTCCAAATCAGGGGGACGATTTTTCGGCGGAAGCGATGTGACGGGGGGGGATGGATCCTCCTCCGGTTGGGCGACCCCGGGAACCGCTTCCTCCGGCGGAGGAAGGCTGGCCAAACGCTGTTCTTCGAAGCGGTCCGACGGCGGAATTCCGGGATGTCCATCGGGTCGGTCACGGAGGCGGAGGGGAACGTCCCCATAGGGGTTCGAAAGCTCGCCCAAAGGCCGGATGGCTTCCCCCCGGATGGGTGGTTCCAGCGCGGCGAAGCGCCCGTTCTCTTCGAACGGGACGCGTGGCGCCGCGAGGCGGTCCGCCGGATGAACCCGCGGCCTGGTCGGGGCGCGGCGGTCATCGGCCTCCCGCCGGGTGGGCGGGTTGGGATTGCCCCGCGGCTTCACCGATGGGGGAACTTCCCCGGGAATCCCCGCGATTCCCCGCGTGGGAGGTCGCACGTCGGTGGCCGGGTCGGCGCCGATTCCGATTTCCGGCGGAGCGAATTGCCGGGGGCCAACGTCGCGCAGGCCGACGATTCCCCAAGCGATGCCGCAGGCCAACGCGATGGCGGTGGCGTAGCCGGCCCCGAGGGGAATTCTCCAAGACCGCGCGAGGGCGTGAAGGCGGCGGATGCCGAACAGCTCCATCGGATCGCGGCTCGAAAGGGCGCCCCCGCCCGAAGGCGACACCGCTGGATTCGAACGCCTGGCGGCGGCCCGGGGCGAAGCTGAATCCGGGGACGCCGGGTGGACCGCTTCGGGTCCGGGCCGGGCGGCGCGTCCGAGGACGCCTCGAATGCGCGCCGGAACGTCGGCGACGAGGGCCAAGGCGGTTCCGACCGCCATTCGACCAACCCGATTGAACGCGCCCGCGGGGTTGGTCCGGCTGGATTCGGTAGCGGCCGATGGCTCCTTCGGCGCGCCGCCGGAGGCCGCGTGGGATGAATCCGCCCCGGAATCGGTTCGCGGGAACCCTCCCGAGAACACGGGATGGCCGTCGTAGGCGCCGGGAGCCGGCTTCGCGGCGATCGCGAACGGGTCGATGCCGTGCTCGGAAGCGAATTCTTCCGCTTCTTCGAGAATCTCGTTGGAAACCGCGGCCACCCGAACCGTGCCGTCCGGGCGCAAGCCGTCCCATGTGATCATTTTCCCCACATGGGTGGGACGGCGGGCGAGGGAGCCCCAAACCACGTCTTCGATCCGCTGGTCCGGCGCGACCCGGACGGTGTCGTAGAGGATGTGTTCGCCAGGCAGGAAAATCACGGGTTCGAACGGGCCGTCCGCGGATTTCTCCGCTTCAAGTCGCATCCGTGCCAGGTTTTCGCCCAGCTCCGGGTCGTCGACCGAAACGCGGTCCATATCGAGCCATCCCCCGCCGGGCGCGCGGCGCGCCAGCCGGATGTGGTCGCTCGAAAGGAAAAACGCGTGAAGCGGTCTCATCCCGTCACCATGGCTAGTTCAGTTCCTCTTCGGGCTGTTGCGAACCGCCCACGGGTTGCGGCATACGGGAAAATATCCGAAATTGGAAGTGGTGTCGGAGGAAACGCGCCCGCGTCGACCGAGTCGCGGGCCGGTGTTCAGAGGGAGGATGCGATGCGTTGGATCGCGATCATCGTGCTCACGAACTTACTCGGGTTGTCGCTGATTCTATTGTTTGAAGGCGGGGAGGCCCGGTTGACCGTGTCGGGACGGGGCGAGGTCGCGGCGGCTCCGGATACGGCGACCGTCGTGCTGGGGACGGTGACGAGGGCCGGGACCGCGCGGGAGGCGCTCGCGCTCAACGGCGCGGCGACCCGCGCCGCTCTGGAGACCATGGCCGCCGCCGGCGTCGACGCCGCCGACATTCGGACCTCCGGCCTGACACTGCGGCCGTTGGCGTCCCGGAAGCCGCCCGGCGGTTCGGACGATGCCACGCCCCGCATCGACGGATACGAAGTCCGAAACACGGTGACCGCCTTGGTGCGTGATCTTCCGTCCTTGGGCGTGGTGCTCGAGGCGGCGGTGTCGGCGGGAGCAAACGAATTCCGAAGTCTGAGCTTCGGTCTGTCCGACCCGGCGCCGCTGGTGTCCGAGGCGCGCCGAAGGGCTGTGGCCGACGCCAGGGCGGCGGCGGAAACGCTGGCCGATGCCGCCGGGGTGACCCTCGGCCCGCTGATCAGCTTCGATCTGACCGACGGCCGCGGAGCCCCGGTGCCGGTGGCGCGGGAGGCGTCGTTCGCCTCGTCCCGGGTTCCGATCTCGGAGGGCGAGGTCACGGTCGCCGCGGGAGTCACGATGGTTTGGGAAACCCGGGCCAAGTAGGCGGCGGCGCCCCGCGGAAGCGGTGCGGCGTGGTATTTGGCGGCGTTGTCCGGGCATTCCGCGGCCCTCGGAAGGCCGGTGTCCCGGGGAATT
>JANQKA010000823.1 GCA_028281405.1 Hasllibacter sp.
CGACTTCGCTTCAATGCCGCGACTTCGAGAGTACGTCGAACGCCTCGGGTCGAGGCCGGCTTTGCGAAAAGCCCTCTCGATTTGACCATCTCAGGAGGATCCCGGGACTACCCCTCCGGGACCCAACAGCCGGTGCCCGCGCCGACGGAGACCCGGCCCTGGTCCAGATTTCAATCGCGATAAACTGGGCGGCATTTTTCTTATCCGCAATCTTGAGCGGGAAGCCACGGTTCGTCGCGCCGTGGTGGTGATGGTCTCGCAAGACGCGAAATCACCATGCCTCGAGTTAGCTGGTTGATTCAGATGAAATGGCATTATCCGGGAATTTCGCTCAAATTACACGCGAGCCTCCGTGTCCGAGGGTGAATTTCTCCCTGGTTGAATTCATTGTCCGCTTGTAAGAGCCGTGAACTTTGAAATCGGAGTAGCTACGCGAATTCGAAATTGCCGCGCGGTTCGCCCGCACTTCGCCGTGGCGGTGATGACCACGGGGCGAATTTCATAGATGGTCAAATTCCATCGATGGAATACCCGGGCGTGCAGTTCAAAGTGAATTTCCATTTGACGCCCGGCCGAACATTTTCATCCGCGCCCGGTTCCAATGCCACGAAACAACGGCCATCGAGTTGCCGGACGGAGTGATAATGCAAGCCGGCGTGTCCTTTCCGGCGCAGAGCGAGACCAAGAGCCTGTCCTTCGGGATTGCCGATTTCCGGATCCGGGTCCAATTCGTGATGCCCCCGCTCATCGCCGAGATCGGGAATTCTCCAACGAAATCGGCGTGAATTTCAACATATTTGGCTTCTTGCATGAATACACCAAGTTTGGAAAGTTCCCTCGCCTAACGAAATCCGACCTCGGCCGCCGAGGTCAGAAAGTCGTATCCGCAATACCACGCTCTTTCTCCCGGCGCATTGAAACGGTTTCATTTTATCGGCAAAAGGGAAAATGCGCTATTCACCAATCTTTGCCCGTAGGCATGGATATCCCGCGCTCAACGTGCTGGGATCGGAGGGTGTGAATGTCGTCAGAGCGGCGGATCCTTGCCCGCCAAAACCACTCACGTCCGAAAGATTACCCGCCTCCCGATCGGCATCGGACACCGCGCGCAACGCTGGGGGTTTGAATATGTGCTCACGGACCAGTAGAATAAGCGCTCAGTCACGGATCGACGCGATCTTCATAGACCCCAACATAGAGCGCCGACATGACTGCGCAATCGGATCATATCCCGGGTTCCTCCACGAATCATGAAATCAACCGGGCGCTGACCTTTGAATTCGGGTCCGCGGTTAGGAAGCGTGATCCATTGTTTAGAGAGTGGGGGATTGAAGTAGATATCAAGCCCTTCATACAGACCCAGCACCGCGCCGATCCGCGTCATCTGATCAACGGTCAACCGTTCCGGGTGGCCCCGATTCCGGGCGCGCATCCATGTTGATTCAGACATGTTCAAGAGGGCGGCGGCCTCCCGGGCGGTGAGCGACCAGGAATCGGTGATTCTCCCGAAAGCCTTGATAGCGATGACCTGGCCCTCCTCCGGCTCGATTCCATTGATCATGACTGTGAATGGGTCGGTCCCCTCGACTCCGCCGAATGCCGACCACGAGGATCTTAGGACACCATCCGTCCAGTCCTCCTCCGGGTTTGCGACAGACCGGACACCGGCGATTCCATCCAAGCCCTCCCGCGGAGCGGAGCGGACATCGGCACCGGGTCGTCCTTTCTCCTGAATGGCGGGCCGCCAGTCCCCGGGCATTCCGCCGGGGACGAGCGGCGTGGTGGTTTGAACTCCGGCCTCCGGACCGGATTCGGCATGCTTTTCCATCGCGGCTACTCCCGCCGAGTGATCGTGCGTGATCCCCCGGACCTTTGGTGTTCATTCGGCACCCCGCCCAACCGCGTAGGCCCCCACGCCGATGCGAGCGCGCTTTTCCGGCGCCACACGGCTGTTTTCTCTGGCAGATTGGCGTCGAATTCCAATCCGCGCAACCCTAATGTTAAAATTTCCAGGTGAAGGCGGCACAATATGTAGGGATGCCACTCGAGTTATCGCGTATATTGACGGAGCGGAATTTCACTGGCCACGCGGCGCCTGTCCCGTTCCAATGAGGCATTCGCAGATCGATTCATTCAAGTGCGAAGGAATTCACGTTTCCCGAGGATCACTAACGGATGCAGCCCGACTCCGCGTTTCCGTCATTGTTTACCGCCAGCGGTGGGCCACCTGGAGAATTTCCTGACGGACGGCACCAGATCTGCGCCATGCGAGCCAAAAACCCCCGGGATACTGAAAATTGATCCCGGACTCGAATTCGAGGAGGCCAAACGGAAGTGGGAAACAGCCCTGATGGGACATAAACCCGCCGGACAGGCTTCGGCGGCGTGATGAATGTGCTCTCCTTCGCGAACTTGTCGAGCGCATGAAATCGAGAATTCGGCGGCCAACACTGCGCACTCCGTGCGCACCTGCGGTATTATGCGTACAAGGATGACCGACCCAAGAAGCTCCACCACGAACCGCTGCCCCCTCTGCCCTGACAGTTATGCTCGCTTACAAACCGGGCTTGAACTTCATTATTGTCCGTTCAAAGGTGTTTGCGATATTTCATTGTCCGCCCGCAAGAGTCGGGCATGTGGTTTACCGGCGTTGCGCGTTTAAATCCGTAACGACCGCGCGGCACGCCCGCACTCGCCGTGACGTTGATTGCCACGTCACAAATCTATTGAATGTCAAAATCCTTCGATGGAATATTCGGGGGTGCCGTTCCAAGTGAATTTCCATTTGGCCCCCGGTCGAACATTCTTGACCACACCCGGATCCAATGCCACGAAACAACGGCCGTCGGGATGCCTGACGGAGGGGTAAAGCAACCCGGCGTGTCCTTCCCTGCGCAGAGCGAGTGCCAGCGCCTGTCCTTCGGGATAGCCGATTTCCGGATCCGGGTCCAATGCGGAATGCCCCCGTTCATCGCCGAGATCGGGAAATTCCCCTGCGAAATCGGCGTGAATTTCGACATATCGGGCTTCATGCCTGAATTCACCAAATTTGGAGAGTTCCCTAGTTCTATGAAAACCGACTTCGGCCGCCGAGGTCAGGAAGTCGTATCCGCAATACCACGCTCCTTCTCCCGGTGCATTGAAGCGATTTCCGCTTAACGGAGAAAAGGAAAAAGCGTCGTCCACCAATCTTTGTCCGTAGACATGAAGATCTCGTGCCCAACGCGCGAACGCCAATGCGCTCGGGTCGGATGGCGTGAACTCCGTTGGAGGAGAGGAATCTACCCCACTCAAACCATCCATGCCCGCAAGGAAGCCCGCCTCCTGATCGGCAAGGTTCATTCCGTGCAACTCTGGAGGCTTGTAGTTGTGTTCCCTAACCAGCCATACAAGCGCGCGGTCGCGGATCGTCGCAATCTTCATGGATTTCAACGCAAAGCGCGGACATGACTGCGCAAACGGATCATATCCCGGGTTCCTCCACTAATCATGAAGTCAACCGGGCGTTGGCCTTCGAATTCGGGTCCGCTGTTGGGACGCGTGACCCATTTTCGCGAGATTGGGGGACCGAAGTAGACTTCAAGCCCATCATACACACCCAGCACCGCGCTGATCCGCGTCATCTGATCAACGGTCAAACGATCCGGGTGGCCCCGATCCCGGGCGCGCTTCCATGTCGACTCCGAAATGTCCAAGAGGGCGGCGGCCTCCCGGGCGGTGAGCGACCAGACATCGGCGATTCTCCCGAATGCCTTGAAAGCGATGACCTGGCCCTTCTCCGGCTCGATTCCATTGATCGTGACGGTGAATGGGTCGGAACCATCGACTCCGCCGAATGCCGACCACGAGGATCTGAGGGCATCATCCGCCCAGTCCTTCTTCCCCGGGTTTGCGACAGTCCCAACATCGGCGATTCCATCCAATTCCTCCCGTGGAGCGGAGCGGACATCGGCCGCGGACCGTCCCTCCTCCGGAATGGTGGGCCGCCACCCCCCGGGCATTCCACCGGGGACAAGCGGGGTGGTGGTTTGAACTCCG
>JANQKA010000827.1 GCA_028281405.1 Hasllibacter sp.
ATTCGGTGGGGTTACTCCCCCCCCCCCCCCCATCATTTCCGCCGCAGGCGGACAGAGCCGCGGCGGCAACGGCTCCCGCCGCGGCGTTCCCGCGACGGGACGCGGCCATAATGGGCGATCCGGCGTTCCGCCGGACCGGGAGGTCCGGGTTGGACAAATTCAACATGGTGGGTCTCCTTCACCACAATCCGTTTCGATGCCGCCCTGCCGGCAACGCGCCGACCGGGACGCGATGCATATGGGGACGGCGACCACCGGGAAACCGGCGGCATTCCTCCGCTCCCGACACGAACCGCCGGGAAGCGTCCGTGTACGCGAATCACTCCCTGATGGCAAGGCGGGCGGATTCCGGCGCGGGATAGCCGACGGGCGAATCCCTGTCCTGGGAACGGCGGCCCGTTGATGGTGGTTGCCACGCCGCGGCGCCCGAATCGCGCCGCCACGGATGCGATCGGGAGCGGTCCCCGGCATGGATGTGATCCACCCTCCGGACAGTCCGTGCCGCGAATCACCCCGCGGTCGACGAGGCGGCCATCCGAAGGCCCGGAAGAACGGCCGACGGGCATCCTATCCGGCATGGCCGGCGGAGGCGCGGAATCCCGTTCGGTGGATGGGCGCGCTGGCGACACCAAGCGTGTCGCCCCGCGCCGCTGAGCCGGAGACCATCAACGGGAAACCGATCCGAATCATCGCGCGGGTTCCCACATCGACGTGGACAGGAGCGCGGGCGCGGGAACCGCGGAGCGGAATCAGTCCCGCCCAACACCAAGCGGATGGAACACGCCCACGATGGCGGACTCCCGCGACACCGGCGCGATCCCGATTCCCGACCGCATGGCGGACAAGGGTGAACCGCCCCCACCAGGATGACTGGTTCACGCCGCCGGGATCGGAATGACGCGGAAGAACCGAGGATTCCCCATTGGGGACGGAAGCCCCGTCGCGTTGGAAACGCACACCGGGGGGCCAGCGGGGCGTGCCGCCGCCGCCCGGCATCGGGCAACCCGTATCGCCACGGATCATCGAGAGGGCCAAGTCCAGTCATTTCAAACGCGGAGAAGCCAAGCGACCATTTGGCGCGGGCGGGATTCCGATTCTTCGCCGTCCCGCCACGCGGACGCCGAAGGATCGGTATTCCGAATCGGCCAGGATTTGTCCGAAGTTTAATCGCCGGGGCACCCGCCGAAACAACGGGCAATCCATCATCCCATATATCAATCACACGCCGCCAATGGCAGTGTGACGAAATTCCCGCCGGGTGGTCCGAAGGATAGCAGGCGGAGCGAATCCGCCATAACGACCAATCGAAAGGACACGATATGAACATCGTGATAATCACCGCGGGCGTCATCCTGACCGCCCTGCTGACCGCCGGATTCGAAATTGTTTCCTCCGAATTTCGGGGGGAGGCCCTGACCGTTCAGGCGCGGCACTTAACGCCGCAAGAATCGACGGAGTCGGCCCGTCCTCGAACCGCGACGTGACGGCCGGGACGGCGAGGGCCGTGCAAGAACCACGGCGCTTGGCTTCTCATAAAAATCATCAAAATCCACCGATCGGAACCATGGAGTCGATCGAACCCGAGGAGCCGGTCCAAAACGACGAACCGGACCAAACCGATGGATCGGACCAAACCAAGGAAAAGTCCGCCCAAGAATTGGCCGCGCGGGGCCACTATGGGTTCCACCAACTCTCCGATCGTCAGCGGGAAGTCATCGAAGCGGCTCGGCAGGTCCGCAGGGATAACGAATCGCCGGATGTTGACGATTTCAGTGGCAACGGGGCTGGATCGTATTCCGACGAACGCATCTAAGGCTGCAATCAGACGGATTGCCCGTTCCCGGAAATCGACTAACCGGCCTTGAGGCGCACAGAAGCCGCCTGTAAGTGGCAATACGGCCCGAAGCAGGTAATCATACCTCAGGCCGCTCCATTGTCAAAAGGGCCGCTCACGCCTCATCACCCCGCCGTCCACACGGCGGCGGGGTGAATCTTCCATATTTCCAGTCAACCAACAAGCAACAATAAAATGACACTATTGGAAACAATTGTCAGGACAGCCGTTCCGGTCGAGGACGACACCTTCGAACGCGGCCTGGTGATCGATAAAAGTGAATTCGGATTCGTTTGCCGACTCGTGGGACCGCACGCCCGGGCAACCGAAGAACACGATAACCTCGAATCCGTGATCGAAAACACCATGAATCGAATCATCGCGCAACTCGGTTGGAAATGCCACGCCGTTTCGGGATCCACCATCACGAGTCAACTCGTCGAAGTTGACACCGGGAGGATCACCGCAACGGGATTTCCCATCACCCGGGAAACCGATGAAGTCAAAGCGCTCGACGCCATCAGGCGAACCCCAAACACGTACGACGACCGTGTATTCACAATTCTCCCCTTGAAGAACGGGTGGAGGGCGACCCACCGGCACATGGACGACCTGTCCATGGTTGACGACGTGGAAGCCGACACCATGTCGCGGGCAATCCTGAAGGCCGTGAACGCCCGTTTTTGAACCCATTCGGCAGGCGTCTCCCGGCGGAGACATCCAAGACAGGATCCATGATCCGCCCGACAATTACCGGCACCCGCGACGGACGTTGACGTTTCCACCCGATCCTGAATCTTCTCGCTCCGCCGATCAAACATCGACCGGATCCACTAGGCGCGGCTCGGGTACATCGCCGACACGACTGCGGAATGACACAAATCCAACGTAGTGCCGCCCACACGAACCAAGTCGTGAGATCGACGTGTCCCGAAATCCCATCCCTCATGCAAAAGAAATACAAATGTCCCACACTTACGCGGAATACGAACAAATGATCCAAAGTGGAATACAACTCGGAAAATTGTCGAAGAGTTCTCCGGGACGAAAACACCACAGAGGAATCGATCTCGCCGAAGCGTTCAAGGTATTCAGTGACACCGACCTCGCCACGAAGTGGCTGGAAAGAATAAGATGGGAAGATGGCCCCGTAATCTGCCCGCTTCCGGACTGCGGAGGAACAATGGTGTCGAGAACCAATCGAATCGACATGCCCTACCGCCGCAAAGACTGCCGAAATTGGTTTTCCCTGAAAACCGAAACCTCGATGGCGAATTCAAAATTGCCGCTGGAAAAATGGCTACTCGCGTTTTATCTGGACTTGGCGAACCTCAAGGGCGTGTCCAGCATGAAATTGTGCCGCGATTTCGATCTGAGTCAAATATCGGCATGGTTCACATTGCAACGCGTCCGGGAAGCGTTCATGACGGACGAGCCGCCGCCGGATTTCGCCCTTGGCGGAGAATTCCAGCTCGACGCGGCATACTTCGGAGGACTCGAGGCGAACAGACACTTCATTGATCGAATCCCCGGCGGACAGGGCGGCGCGAATATGATGGACGTTATCAGCATAACCCAGGTCGCGTCCGGGAAAATGTGGGTCGACATCATTCCCGACACCGGGGCCGACACGATCGCCGACACAGTTGAAAGAATCGTCCCGATGGGAGCCACCCTTTACACCGACGATGGCCGGCATTACCGCCGAATCCAAAGGGAACGGCACCCCGTCAACCACAACCTCGGAGAGTATGTCCGAATCGTTGACTTGGCGAACGGAATGCAGCGGATGGCGACAACGAACACTGTCGAATCCGGATGGTCCATGTTCAGGAGATCCTACCATGGAATCCATCACAAAATGAGTCCAAAGCACCCGAGAAGGTACGCCAAGACATTTTTGGGACGCTGGAACATCCGGCTACTCGACACTGAGGAACAAATGCGTCATGTGATCCGCGAAATGGTCGGACGCGAACTTTCCTATGACATGTTGACCGAGGACAACGGATTTCCAAGCGGAGCGGGACCGAACGGAGCGCATTACCCAGAGCGCCGAATCCGCTACAATGGCGAATTGGACGACTACATCCTTCAAGGATGAACCGCTGTCTCAGGCGTGGAATTCGGTCGGTCCACACCAGCAATCCAACGACGGGGCGGCGCAACCGCCCCGTCTCACCCCAATCAACTACGCCCGACCCCGCAAAATCATCAAATCCTGTAAAACAAGGGGATAATCAATAATCCACCGCGGTTTGCTACAAATCCACCGAACGGGCCGGAGGCACAATATATAGGGGAACATCACCGGCGCATCATCATGTAGTGCTTCTGACTATAACTTGATTCCACGAAAATTCCTTGGTCAGCTTTGTAAGTTGTCCCCTAAATTTGAGATAATCATTTCTCGCGCCCCAGCCGACTCAAGATTGCCTTGAAAAGAGAAACCAAATGCACCTCGACCCATTCGACCCCGAATTGTCTGGCCATTCCAATTAGCAATACCAATTCCAGCAGAACGATAAGAAATTTCTCGATCGCGCCGTTCAAATATTGAAATCCGAGCATGTCAATAATTATCATCAGAAACAGAAAAAAGTAGAATATAATTTCGTTTTTTCCGTCTCTCGCGGCTTGGACTTCTTCCTCCAGTTCCTTTATTTTTTCGGCGTCGGTTGTCACGACTTCAGGCAACTCGGGATACTCCGGGTGAGTCACTTCTCTCCCGTTCGACGAATCGGTTCCGTCCGCCACCGATCCCGACGAGTTTTCATGCCTGTCTTTTGGGTCGCCAATCATATTCTTCGAGGATGTCCGTGTTGGGGATGACTATGCCACGAATTCCGGGGCTGTAGTGTTTGGCCCACGCTCCATCGGGGTGGTGGACCCATTGGACCAATGCGGCGGGATTCGATTCCTTGATCATCCGGGCGATGTTGTCAATGACCTCGGATTCCGGCGCTTCGTCGGGCAAACCTCCCAACCAGAATATGTCCTTGACCGGCCTGCGCCCGAACATCTTCAAGTCTTGGTAGAGCGACGGAAGGACGGGACCATAGTCCCAAGCTTGGAAGTTTTCGTTGATCAGGGGGGCGCCTCTCGTGATGCCGAGATACGTCATGTGGGCGAGGTACAAACCCTTCTGAACAGAGAGATGGCTCAGGGTCCATTGAGCCGCTTCGCACATCCGATGTGCCGCTTTTCTCGGTGTGGTGGCCATCTTCATGTCCCTCGAGGCGGATTTGACCCTTCAGGTTCATCCCCGCGCGTAACAAATCTGCCTTCGTGCGCGGCTCGTCCCGGCCGCCGGGTAGTGTTCTTCCTGTCGTCCTCGCCGTTCCCGCTGTGCCGGCGGTTTCGAACCGGCACCTTTCGTCTCGTGCGCTGCCTGTCCCGGCCGCCGGGTGGTGTTCTTCCTGTCGTCCGCCGCCGTTCCAGCTGTGCCGGCGGTTTCGAACCGGCACCTTTCGTCTCGTGCGCTGCCTGTCCCGGCCGCCGGGTGGTGTTCTTCCTGTCGTCCGCCGCCGTTCCCGCTGTGCCGACGGTTTCGAACCGGCACCTTTCGTCTCGTGCGCTGCCCATCCCGGCCGCAAAGGGTATTCTTCCCGCTGCCGAGCATACGTTAGTCATGCGTTTTCCGCTTCGGAGCCGTTTAATCGTGGCGCGACTCTTGCCCACAGGCAACCGTCCGGGCAACCCGTCACTCAAGCGGTTTCGCGGCACAAGTCCATGGCTTCTCGCAACATAATTGGGGAAAAAATTGGAAATTTCAACAGCCGCGCCGAATAAATTTCATGCCGCCGCAGTTGACGGTGCTGGACGATGGGGCGTTGGATTCGTCCGCCTCTCCCGTGTACGCACGGTCGGCGCCATCGGAGAGGCGGAGTGCGGTGGTCGCCCCATTTGCTCGATTTGCCCGCGGTCAGTGGACAGCGGCATTGGTGCCGACCCTGCCTCACGCGGCTCCGAGCGCATCGAGCATGACGTGGACGTTGTCGGGATTAGCCTCGGGGGGAATGCCATGACCGAGGTTGAAGATGTGGGGCCCGCCGGAGAGCGCGTCGCGGATGCGGCGCGTCTCGGACCGCAGCGCTTCGCCTCCCGCGATCAGGAGGGTGGGGTCGAGGTTTCCCTGCACGCAGCCATCGGGCTGAAGCGTCCGCGCGGCCCAATCGACGTCCACCGCCGTGTCGATCGCCAGCGCGTCCGCGCCGGTGGCGGTCAGGAAACCATCGTGGCGCGGCCCGGCCTCCCGCGGAAACGCGATGATGGGCACTCCCGGATGCCCGGCCTTCAAGGCGGCGACGATGCGCTTCACTGGCTTCACCGCGTATTCGTCGAAGTCGGTCCCTGAAAGCGAGCCGGCCCAACTGTCGAAAATCTGCACCACCTCCGCCCCGGCGTCGATCTGGGCTTTCAGATAGAGTATGGTGGCGTCGGTGACGCGCTGGATCAGCGCGTCGAAGGTCGCCCGGTCCCGGGACTTGAGACTGTGTGCCGGAGCCTGATCGGTCGTGCCGCGGCCCGCGATCATGTAGGTCGCGACGGTCCACGGGGCTCCGGCGAATCCGATCAGGGTCGTCTCTGGGGGAATCTCGCGGGTCAGCAGGCGCAGCGTCTCGTAGATCGGCGCGACCGTGTCGTGGACCGCTTCCGCCGGCCTCAGGGCGGCCAAGTCGCCGGGCGTCGCGACGGTGGAGAGCCGCGGGCCTTCTCCGGCCTCGAAAGACAGGTCGGCGCCGAGTCCGTGCGGCACCAGTAGGATATCGGCGAAAAGAATCGCCGCGTCGAAACCATAGCGGTGGATCGGCTGCAGCGTGACCTCGGCCGCGAGCTCCGGTGTGTAGCACAAGCTCAGAAAATCCCCCGCCCGGGCCCGGGTCTCGCGATACTCCGGCAGATAGCGGCCAGCTTGGCGCATCATCCAAACCGGCGGAACCGCCTGCGTCTCGCCCGCCAGCGACTTCATGATTTTTTTCATGGCCCGCTTATGTTGCCGCGTCGCGCCCTCGGCAACACGGCTTCCGGGCGGCGGCGGCGGCGGCTAAGCCGCCCGCATGGATTTGCCCACGCCCGCCACCCCTCTCCGGATCGGCACACGCGGTTCCCCCCTCGCGCTCGCTCAGGCGGCCGAAGCACGCGACCGTCTCGCCGACGCTTTCGGCCTCGCCGGGGAGGCATTCGAAATCGTCGTCATAGCGACCAAGGGCGACCTGGTTTTGGACCGCCCGTTGAAGGACATCGGCGGCAAGGGCCTGTTCACGCGGGAAATCGAGGAGGATCTTCTGTCCGGTTCGATAGACATCGCCGTCCACTCGATGAAGGACATGCCGGTGCGGCAGCCCGTAGGTTTGCTCCTGGACACCCACCTGCCGCGGGAGGACGCGCGCGACGCCTTCCTGAGCCGGGCTTGTCGCGGCATCCAGGATCTGCCGGAGGGCGCGGTGGTTGGTTCGTCCTCGCTACGCCGGAGGGCGCAATTGGCCGCTCGGCGGCGGGATCTGCGGTTCGTCGAATTCCGCGGAAACGTGCGGACCCGTCTCGAAAAACTGGAGGCCGGAGCCGCCGAAGCCACGCTCCTCGCCTGCGCCGGACTGAACAGGCTCGGCGTGAAGGACGCGCCGGCCCGGCCCGTGGAAACCGACGAATTGTTGCCCGCCGTGGCGCAGGGCGCGATCGGCATCGAGCGGCGCGCCGACGATTCGCGGGCGGCGCGCATGCTGGAAGCCGTCAACGACGCCGAAACCAACGCCGCCCTGGCCGCGGAGCGGGCCTATCTGGCCGCGCTCGACGGATCCTGCGAAACACCCATCGCTGGTCACGCCGTCCTCGACGGCGGAACCCTGACTCTGACGGGAGAGATCCTCAGACCAGACGGCTCCGAGGTGATCTGCGACTCCGTGCCCGGGGCGGCGGAGGACGGAGCAGCGATTGGACGGGAACTCGCCCTGCGGCTTCTCGGAAGAGCATCGGAAGGATTTTTCGATTGGCGCCGAATTTAGCCGTTGACGCCCCGCCCGCCGGGCGATATCCAAGCGGCGACCGTGGCGGTATAGCTCAGCAGGTTAGAGCAGAGGAATCATAATCCTTGTGTCCGGGGTTCGAGTCCCTGTACCGCTACCAACCCTTCCCATGTTGTCGCCGCGCCGCGCGTGACGCCCGGAGCCGCGCTGGTTTCCGGCGGCCGCCGACTCGTGCGCGGAGTGACGCGTCATGATGACGGATGGATCCAAAGCCGCGAGCGTCGCAGGGCATTTCGGCGAGTGCCTTCAGGGACGACTCGGTCTCGACGGCCCGGTGGTTCTCGTGACGCTGCCTTGCCCGACGCTTTCGGCGACCGCCACGCTGTGGCCCGGCCCCGCTTCCTGCACCGGCGTCCTGGACGCCGCCGACCGAGCGGCGCTGCTCGAAGCTCTGGGACGGCCCGGCCTGCTTGCCCTGTCCTCGAACATGCGTCCCGGCGGCGGCGCCGGGGTTTCCACCGCCTCGCGACTCGCGGCGCGGCGCGCGGTTTTCGGCGTGGCGGCGCCGGATGACGAGGCGCGGTTCTGCCTCGCGCTCGAAGGCGCGACCGACCCGCTGATGCATCCAGACCCCGGAGCTCTCCTTTGGGCGTCACGGGAGGCGCGGGTCTTGGAAAGGGGAACCGCGCCGGAGTTCGATGTGACGGCGGGATATCTCGGCGCGTCCCGCCGCACGGACCCGGCCCGCGCCGATTTCGCCGATGTCTCCGATCTCGTGGAGCGTTGGCGCTCCGCGTCGGGGCCGGAGGAATTCGCGGCCGTGGCCTCGGAAAGCGCGCGTCGCGCCGGCGCCGACCCGGAGCTCTTCCGAATCGCCCGCGCGACGGGAGCCCTCGGCGTCGCGCTTGGCCACACCGGCCCCGCGGCGGCACTTCTCTTCGCTCCCGGGCGGCGACCGCGGGACGCGGCGAGGGCGCTGGAGGGAATCGGAGCCGAGGAGGTGTTCTCCTTCTCGACCCCGGGATGACGGGTCGGCTCCGCGCCGGTTTCCGGGCGGACCCGGCCGCGGGGTGATTCGCCAACGCGGGGTGATTCGCGTGTCCGATACCTGTGTGTGATCCCGCGAAACACGGCGGCCACCAACGCCTTGATGCATCGGTGCGGCGGCGGGGCGGACCGTTGATTCGCAATCGCGCGGAGGTTCGCCTCCGCGCCGCGCCGTTCCGATCGGGGTCCGGCAAAACGGAGGCCCCACGCGAATGATGGCCGTGGGCGTCGCCTCCGGACTCAATTCGAAAGGGTCGATTCCGCCGAACGAATGAAAGGATTGAGAGGGAACCCAAGTGGGGACGGATTCCCTTTCGCGGCTTCAGACCGACGGGCATTCACCGGTTCCGGACCCGGGCGGATCCGGATCACGTGGTAACCCGCCTCCGAGTCGTCCCGCCCAGTTCAGCGTCCGACGCAACTGGACGGCGCGGCCCACGCAGATGATCGCGGGGGGCTTCACGCCGGCTTCCGCCACGTCGCCCGCGGCCCGGCCCAGGGTGGTTTCGAGCACCCTCTGCGTCGGCAAGGTCGCGTCGGTCACGACCGCCACGGGTTCGTCGCCGTCGCGACCGCCGGCGATCAGTCTGTCGGTGATATCCGGCAGGTGCTTGATCGCCATGTATATCACGAGAACCTGCGCGCCTTTCGCCAAAGCGGACCAATCGATGGCCGATGGCGTCAGACCGGTGCGGTCGTGTCCCGTCAGAAAGGTGACCGACTGGTTCACGTCCCGATGGGTCGCGGGGATTCCCGCGTAGGCCAATCCCCCTATTCCGGCGGTGATGCCGGGAGTCACCCGGATCGGGACGCCGGCGGCCACGAGGGTCTGCGCCTCCTCGCCTCCGCGTCCGAACACGAACGGATCTCCGCCCTTCAGTCGCAGCACCCGCTTTCCGGCGCGCGCGAACTCGATCAGCTTCAGCGAGATGTCGCGCTGTTGGGGCGAGGGCTTGCCGCCGCGCTTGCCCGCGTGGACCGCCTCCGCGTCGTCGCGCCTCCACTCGAGAAACGCCTCGTTGACCAACGCGTCGTGGACGATCACGTCAGCCGTCCGGATCGCGTGAAGTCCGTGCAGCGTCATCAATCCCGGGTCGCCGGGACCGGCTCCCAAAAGCCAGACCAAACCGCGGGGAAAATCCGGCGGGTCGAGACCGGGAAGGGACGCGGTGTCGATCATCGCCCCGTGTTTACAGAGGGATCAACGCCCCGCAAGGCGGGGAGCGCCTCCGCCACGGACTCCGGTTCGATTCCGTGGCCGCCCCCCGGATCAATGGACGCGCGCCGCGGACGTGGACCGGCGCGACGGGAATCCCCGCCGGAGCCATCGATCCGCGGACACGCGCGGGAAACAACCGAATCCGCCGCGCGATGTCGTTGACGGCCCGACCATTGGAATCGTGCTCGTGGCATGGCCCATTGGAGTGTCGGAGACTTGGGCGCGAACCCCGCGCCGATTGACGATGGTTGTCGGCGCGCTCCAACAATTCGCGATGATCTTCACTCGGCTTGCGCCAGCGATTCCATCAATCCCGCCGGCTTTCCACCCATTGATCCAATCCCGATCGGTCGCGCGCCGCTTCCGCCTCCACGCCGGGAATCGGATCCCGAATTCCGCGCCACGGCGGAGGGGGATGTATCGAACCCGCGGACGACCGCCGGAATCCGCGCCTCGATCCGCTTTCGGGTTTGCGCCGGGCGGCATACCGTGCTTCATCCACGCGATGAGCCACCCGCCCGATTCCTCCCCTCCGGTTTCCGACGAGATCCGCAAAACGACATGTTACATGTGCGCTTGCCGTTGCGGAATCAACGTTCACATGAAGGACGGCCAAGTCGCCTACATCGAGGGCAACAGGGACCATCCCGTGAACCGCGGCGTTCTCTGCGGCAAGGGCGCGGCCGGGATCATGCAGCATCTCTCGCCCGCCAGGCTGCGCGCGCCGCTGAAGCGGGTCGGTCCGAGGGGATCCGGCCAATTCGAGGAAATCTCATGGGACGAGGCCTTGGAGACCGCCGTCTCCTGGCTGAAGCCGCTCCGCGACGAGGCGCCCGAAAAGCTCGCGTTCTTCACCGGGCGGGATCAATCCCAATCATTCACGGGGTATTGGGCGCAGTCCTTCGGCACCCCGAACTTCGCCGCCCACGGAGGCTTCTGCTCCGTCAACATGGCGGCGGCGGGCATCTACACCATGGGAGGCGCCTTTTGGGAATTCGGGACGCCCGATTGGGAGCGCGCGAAACTGTTCCTCATGTTCGGCGTGGCGGAGGATCATGATTCCAATCCCATCAAGCTCGGAATCGCCCGCCTGAAGGAACGCGGGGCCCGGATCATCGCGGTGAACCCGATCCGGACGGGATACAACGCGGTCGCCGACGATTGGCTGGGAATAACCCCCGGCACCGACGGACTTTTCGTGCTGTCACTCGTCCATTGCCTGCTGAAGGCGGGCCGGATCGACCTCGACTACCTCGCCCGGTTCACGGACGCCCCCTGCCTCGTCGACGCCGACGGGTTGATCCTCAGGGACGCCGACGGCTCCAAGCGGGTCGTCGACCGCGGAACCGGGGAACCCGCGCCGTGGGACGGCGAGGGGGTCGACCCGGATCTCGCGGCGACATACGGAGGAATGAAAACGGTTTTGGCGCACATGGCGGAGACGTACCTGTCCCCCGACCTCGCGCCGGAGGCGGTGGCCGGTCGCGTCGGAATCCCGGCTCCGCGCATTCGCGCGGTGGCCGCCGAACTCGCCCGGGTGGCCTTCGAGGAGGCCATCGTGATCGACCAACCCTGGACGGATTTCCGGGGGCGGCGTCACGGATCGATGATCGGGCGCCCGGTGGCAGTGCACGCGATGAGGGGCATTTCCGCCCATTCGAACGGCTTTCAGACCGCCCGCGCCATCCACCTGCTGCAGATCATCCTCGGCGCGGTGGAGACTCCGGGGGCCATGCGGTTCAAGCCGCCGTATCCCAAGCCCGCCGAAGCCCATCCAAAACCGCACGCGGACGCCAAGCCAGGACGGCCGCTCGACGGGCCGCACCTGGGATTCACGCACGGCCCCGACGATCTCCTGATCGACGGAGAGGGCCGCGCCAAACGGATCGACAAGGCGTTCACCTGGGAAAATCCGATGAGCGCGCACGGTCTGATGCACATGCTGATCTCGAACGCCCACGCGGGCGATCCCTACCGCGTCGACACGATGTTCCTCTACATGGCCAACATGGCCTGGAACTCGACGATGAACACGTCGGCGGTCATGGAAATGCTTTCGGACACCGACGGGAACGGCGATTACGTCATACCGAGGATTGTTTATTCGGACGCCTATTCGTCGGAGATGGTCGCCTACGCGGACCTCGTCCTACCCGACACCACCTATCTCGAGCGCCACGACTGCATCTCGCTGCTCGACCGTCCGATCAGCGAGCCGGAGGCCGCCGCGGACGCGATCCGCTGGCCCGTGGTCGAACCCGACCGGGACGTCCGGGGTTTCCAGTCGGTGCTCGTGGATCTCGGAGCGCGGCTTGGCCTGCCCGGGTTCGTCAACGAGGACGGATCGGCGAAATACGCCGACTACGCCGATTACATCGTGAACCATCAGCGCAAGCCGGGCATCGGCCCGCTCGCGGGGCACAGGGGCGACGGAGGGAGTCACGGGCGGGGCGAGCCGAATCCCGATCAGATCGAACGCTACAAGGAGAACGGCGCCTTCTGGATGGGACACGTCCCCGAAGAGGGCCTGTACTACAAGCCGTGGAACAAGGCCTATCAGGACTGGGCGGTGAAGATCGGCTTTTACGATGATCCCGCGCCCTATTTGTTTTCGCTCTGGTGCGAGCCGCTCCGCCGGTTCCAGATCGCCGCGGAAGGAGGCCACCGCCTTTCCCCCCCGGAACATCTGAAGGCGCGGATCGCGGAAACCATGACGCCGCTGCCCTCTTGGTATCCGCCGTTTTCCGACACCGACGCGGAATACGACCTGCACGCACTCACCCAGCGGCCCATGGCGATGTATCATTCCTGGGGAAGCCAGAACGCGTGGTTGCGGCAGATCCACGGCTCCAATCCGCTATACGTGCCGACGGATGTCTGGGAACGCGGGGGATTCGCCGAGGGCGACTGGGCGCGGGTGACCTCGCCCCACGGATCCATCACGGTTCCCGTCGCCCACATGGCGGCGCTGAATCCCAAAACCGTCTGGACGTGGAACGCCATCGGCAAGCGCAAGGGGGCGTGGGCGTTGGACGGGCGGGCGCCCGAGGCGAACGAGGGCTTTCTCCTGAACCATGTGATCCACGAGCTTCTGCCGCCGAAGGGGGACGGGCTGCGCTGGTCCAATTCGGATCCGATCACCGGACAGGCGGCCTGGTTCGATCTGCGCGTGAAGGTGGAGAAGGTCGCCGCGCCCGACAAAGGAGCCTTGCCGGACCACCCCGCGCAGGAGAGCCCCGTGGGCCGCGGGCCCGCCGACGTTCTCCGGAAAACGGTGGTTCGATGAGGACCGGCGGGGGAAATTCCCGCGGAGAGGCGGGATCCGCGGTCGGGCATTCCGCTTCCGGCGGACGTTTCCGCGGGGAGGCGAAGGACGCCACCTCCGGGCGGGCCGCGATATCCGACCCGATTGTGCGCGGCCCGGGCGGCCGGATTCCCATTTCCGGGTTCCTCCGCACTTCCGCCGGTCCACGAAACGACTCCCGGCCACGACCCGCGCGCGCCAAGCCCGCTTCCGCGGGGCGGGATTTGATCGAAGGGGGTGGACTCCGTCCCGGCGGTCCGACGCCCGAAACGGGATGTTCCGCCGCCATTTATCATTCCAACCGGGACCGCGCGGATGGTCCGTTCAGCGGGGCGTCCCCGACGGCCGCCGGAACGGGCTCGCGCGGACCCGACGCCCCGGCGGCGGCGTTGGCCCTCCCTCGCGCTTGAAAGAGGTTTCGAAATGACCACGCTACCCGCAACCACCGAGCGCAAACTCGGTCTCGTCATCGATCTCGACACCTGCGTCGGCTGCCACGCCTGCGTCACGGCCTGCAAGGGTTGGAACACCGAGAATTACGGCGCTCCGCTGGCCGACGCCGACGCGTACGGGGCCGAACCCTCGGGCAGCTTCCTCAACCGCGTCCACGCCTACGAGGTCGCGCCCGGCGAAGGTGCCGCGCGGCTCACGCATTTCCCGAAATCCTGCCTGCACTGCGACGACGCGCCCTGCGTCACCGTGTGTCCCACGGGCGCGTCCCTGAAGCGCGCCGAAGACGGAATCGTCCTCGTCAACGAGGACGATTGCATCGGGTGCGGCCTCTGCGCCTGGGCCTGCCCCTACGGGGCGCGGGAGCTCGACCCGGTTGAGAAGGTGATGAAGAAATGCACCCTTTGCGTCGACCGCATTTACAATGAAAACCTTCCCGAAGAGGACCGCGTTCCGGTCTGCGTCCGCACATGCCCGGCCAAGGCGCGCCATTTCGGGGATTTGTCGGACCCCGAAAGCGAGGTTTCGAAACTCTCCGCGTCCCGGGGCGGCGTCGCCCTGATGCCGGAGCAGGGCACCGAACCCGTCAACAGGTATCTGCCGCCGCGCCCCCGGGACACGCTGGACGACGAAATCGACGTGCTGGCCCCGCTCCTGGCACCGGTGGCCGAGGAACCGTCGGGATTCCTCGGTTGGCTCGATCGGCGCTTGGGGAGTTCTTCCTGATGCATCCCGCGCCTTCCCTCATTGTGTTCACGGTCCTTTCGGGCCTCGGTCTGGGAGCGTTGGCGTTTTTGGCCGTCGGATCGCCGCCGCTGACAGGCGCGGCCGCGTTTTGGGGATACGGCGCGGCCTTCGCGTCCACCGCGGCCGGGTTGCTGGCGTCGGTGTTTCATCTCGGGCACCCCGAGCGGGCGTTGAAGGCGTTCAGTCAGTGGCGTTCGTCGTGGCTCAGCCGCGAGGCCTGCCTCGCCGTGGCGACCCTCGCCGCGATGGCGGCGCATGGAGCGGCGGCGGCGTTCCTGGGCGAGCGTTGGAACATCCTGGGAGCCGCGGCCGCGGCGCTCGCGGTTTGCACGGTGCTCGCAACGTCGATGATCTACGCGTCGCTCGCCAGCGTGCCGCGCTGGAATCACTGGACCACCCCCGCGCTGTTCCTGGCCTACGCGTTGAGCGGAGGGGCGATGGCGGCGGGATTGAGCGGAGTGGCCTTGGCGATGTTGGCCTCGGCCGGCGCCCTGCAGGCGCTCGCATGGCGCTTGGGAGACCGGGCCTTCGCCCGTTCCGGTGGCGCGGCGTCGGCCACGGGCCTCGGTTCGGGCGGCTCCGTCCGTGCGTTTTCGCATCCTCACACCGGGCCGAATTACCTGACGCGGGAGATGGTGTTCGTGATCGGCCGCCGCCGGGCGAAAACCGCGCGCTGGATCGCCGGCGTCGTCGGGATCGTCCTTCCCGCCGCGCTTTTGGCCGCGGGGTGGCCGTGGCCCGCGCTCGCCGTTCATTTGCCCGGCGTGATCGTTCAGCGGTGGCTGTTTTTCGCCGAGGCGGAACATGTCGTCGGCCACTATTACGGAAGGGGATCCCCTCCCTGACGGCCCCGATCGGTTGGGGTCCGGGCGTATCGATTGATCGGCGACTCCCGGATCCACCGGAAAGGAATTCCGGCGCGCGCCGCGGGAACCGGCGCCACGACGCGAACGCGCCGTCCGCGTCGCTCCGGCCGCCGGTCCATCGCGACCGACGCGGTTCGGTCGGACGCGGACCCCGCCGCCCGCGCTCCATTGCCCCGGAGCGGAGATCTTGGATATCGCCCCGCAGGAGCGGCCACCAGGGTGCCCGGAGTCACATGATTCGCCGGATGGCGCGTTCACGCGCGCGCGGCCGGTGAAATTCCCGCGGAATATTTTACGTCGCCGGAAAACGGCGGGATTTCGCTTCGGGACGGCCCGTTCGACCGGGGGCCGGCGAATCGCCGAGGAACCTGCCCTGAAAACGGGGACCGAGGCGCCGGAGATTGATTTGGCGGCGCCTTCACCGACTCCGGCGGCGACGCGTTGGCCCAAGAACGCGAGGTGGACGCCAAAGCCTCCCGGACGCGGAAAATGGTATCGCGGCGACCGCCGCGGGAGTGATTCCGCGTGCATTCGCGGAATCGTCGACGGGAGCGTCGACGGGAGCGTCGCCCGGATCCCCGAAGATGGTCGGGACGGAACATTCGGTGGGGCATCCAATTGAACGAATCGCCCATGACGCCTCCGTCGAAGCGGGGACGGAAATGAAAGGGGTTTACTAAGGATGTCCGCGAACCTTGGCAAAGGAACCCCGGCGGGCCGGCCGGAAAAGGAGTGTTTCCGGTCTTGGCGGCGGAAAAGGGGCGGTTCGAACCATGCGCATCCTCGGGCCACGGCACCGATACGCGCGTCCGCGGGCGCGTGGAACACCTTCAAAAAAAGGTGGATGGTCCACCTCCCCTCCGACATTTGGGGTGCGCGGACCATCGGGTTGTCGGGCGCGGAGAGGAGAAATGGGCGAGGTCGGCACTTGTCCGGGCGCGCGGAACACCGTGATGGGCGGCCCGCGAATCACCCTGTTTCATCGTCGTTTTTTGCGGTGGGGCGAAAAGCCTTGTTTTCAAGCAAAAAAGTGTTTGCGGCGCCGCGGCTTTTGTGATAATCAACCCATGTGACGGGCGAGTATCGACGTCTTCCGCGCTGGCGGATGGATGGTGTGTGCCAACCAACCACACGGCTCGGGCCGCTTCGGTCGCCCGAGATCTACTTAGCAAAGGAGAAGACCATGTCACTTTGGTCATTTTGGGAAGTTCTGGGGGTCGTTCTTGGCCTCTTGCACGGAGTCCACGACGGTCCCGGCAAATTCGAATACGGCACCGACAAAACCGCGTTCTGACGGCGGATCGCGCTGAAAATCCAGCTCAGGCGGCAATTCTGTCGCCTGAGCTGCCACATGCGGAGAATGGCAACCACCAACAAAGTGGAATTATCGCTCGCGGACATCCTTGGTAAACCCCAAATGAAATGGCGATCGCCCATTCCGCCATTTCCACCGGATCATTCGTGGGAAGGGAAAAGACGCGTTTCGTCCCGCGCCGCCGGTGATTATTCATGTGGCCATGAAATGGATGACGGGGATCCTTCCGACGAAATCGACGCGCCGCCCAAAATCGTCATGAATGGAATGCGTTTGCCGGTGGCATGGTGAACGCCTAAGGGAATCTGAAGCGGCCGGGAGGAATGGCCCGGGTCGCTTCGCGGCGACGCGGCCAATTCTCCGCATCGACGGCCGCGCTCCGGCAGTGGCGCGGTGGATGGGGTTTGCCGCGGCCGCGGGTGGCGGCGTGGGCATGGCCGGATACGGAATGACGGAGAGCCGCATGCGCGACGATTTCCCATTCGAAGCGGGTCGCGCGAATTCCGGAAGGCGCTCTTCCTTCGGCGTGGCGGTGGGCGCCTCGGCGGCGCTCGGCGTCTTGTCCGGGTGCGGAAGCGGCGGAGGTTCCGAAACCCCCCGCCTTTCATACAGGGGCGGTTCCGGCCACGACACGGTCGACCTCGTTTCCTTCGGCGCGTCGATCACGAGGGTCGACGCCGGAGCGGGAGACGACACGGTCAACACCGGGGACGGCGGACAGACGATCACCGGCGGCCCGGGCCATGACGCGATCGACGGCGGCCCGGGAATTGACACCGCGGTGTTCGCGGGAGCCGCGGCCGGTTACCACGTCTCCGCGGCTCTCGACGGAACCGACGTCGAATTCACCGTCGTCGATATCGACACCACCGCCAATGGCGACGACGGAACGGACACCTTGGCGGGAATCGAGTTGGTCCGGTTCGAAAGCGGCGAAGCCGAAGCGGCGACGCTCGAAGTGGTCGCCATCGGCACCGATGACTCTGAAATCCTACTGGGCACGGCGGGGGCGGACGGGACGGCCGCGGCTCCCCTGATGGGAATGGGCGGCGGGGACCTGATCTTCGGCTTCGCGATGAACGACGTCATCGCGGGAAACGCGGGCGGCGACACCATCGCGGGCGGCGCGGGCGACGACACGCTCTTCGGCCATGATCTCGACGACCACGCCGCGGGGGACGACACTGACACGGCGGTGTTCGCGGGCGCGGTGGGCGGCTACGCGGTCACGGCGGCGATCGAAGGTGGCGATGTGCGGTTCACGGTCGCAGACATCGACGCCGACGCCGACGGCGACGACGGCATGGACACGCTGGTCGGATTCGAGGCGCTGCGGTTCGGGAACGGCGGCGGCGACCCTTTGACGCTGAACGTGGTCGCCGGGGGAACCGCGATGGCGGAAATCGTCGTGGGCGGCGCGACCGCGGACGGTTCCGCCGCGGCGGCGGTCGACGGCGGCGCGGGCGACGATTTCATGTTCGGTTTCGGAGGCGGCGACGTTCTGGCCGGTGGCGCGGGAGACGACGCGGTCTTCGGCGGCGCGGGCGACGATATTCTCGCCGGGGGAGCCGGCGACGACACGATCGACGGCGGGGCGGGCATGGACACGGCCGTTTTCGCCGGCGCCCGGGACGACTACCGGATCTGGCGGGCGATGGAAGGCGCGGGGCCGGCCGCCGTCACCCGGACCATCGTCAAGCACAAGTTCAACACGGGCGACTCCGGAGACGATCTCGGGATGGACACGCTTGTCGGCGTCGAGACGCTGCGGTTCGGCGCGGTCGACGCGGCCTTGACCGCGGTCGTCTTCGACGACCGCGCGGTCCGGGTGGCGAACGACGCCGCGGCGGCCAGCGCCGAACACGCGCCGGGCGCGGGGATCACGGCCGTGTACGTGCCCGCGCTGTTCTCCTCCCCGCCGGGGGCGACGGTGGCCTACGGTGTCATTGGAACCCTGCCGGAGGGCCTGATGTTCGACGGCGGGAGCAACACGCTCACCGGAGTGGCCCCGGCGGAGTGGGTGACGATCACGTTCGTCGCGTCCGACGACGAACCCGCGACGGGCGGCCCGGCGGGCGCGGTCGTCGACTATGACGATGTCACGCACCGATACACCATCATCGTGGACGACGGCGTGGTAAGGGGAACCGCCGGGGCCGATGGGAGTCTGAACGACGGCGGCGCCGGAGACTCCACCATCTTCGGCTTGGCGGGCGACGACGTGATCGCCGGGGGCGCGGGGGACGACCTGCTATTTGGAAACTCGGACGAGACGCTCGGCGGGCACCGGGAGTTCGACACGGCCGCATACGCGGGATCCTTGGCGGGCTACGCGATCTCGGCCGGGTTGCATGTGTTCGATCCCGGCGGCGGCGCGGTGGAGAATGTCGCCCGGGTCACCGTCGAGGACATCGACGGGAACGCGCCCGCGGCTCCGGCCACGACCGACGAGGGAACGGACACCCTTGTCGGTTTCGAGGCGGTCCGTTTCGGGAGCGGAGAGGACGCGGTGACTCTGAGGATCGTGGAGGCGGCCACGAACGCGGCCGAAATCCTTTTGGGAAGCGAAACCGCGGACGGGACGGCCGCGAGGCCGTTTCACGGCGGGGGAGGCGACGACTTCATCTTCGGCTTCGCGGGCGACGATTTCATCTCCGGGGGGGCCGGCGGGGACACGATCGCAGGCGGCGCGGGCGACGATTCGCTCCACGGCCACGCGCATGACGGCCACACCCACGCCGACACCCGGGACGAGATGGACACGGCGGTGTTCGCGGGAGCCGTGGGCGGCTATTCCGTCGCGGCGATCCTCGACGGGATCAACGCGCGGTTCTCCGTCGAGGATATCGACGGCGGGGCCGACGGGGACGACGGCACCGACACCCTGACCGGATTCGAGGCGTTGAAATTCGGCTCCGATACGCTGGCGGTGGTGACCGCGGGCACCGGGACGGCCGAAATCCTCCTGGGCGCCGAGGGGGCCGACGGCGCGGCGGACGCGGCCCTGGACGGCGCGGCCGGCGGGGATCTGTTGTTCGGCTTCGGCGGCGACGACTTCCTCTCCGGGGGCGCGGGCGACGATGTGATCTCCGGGGGCGCGGGCAGGGATACGGCGGTGTTCGCCGGGGCTCGGGAAGACTTCCGGGTCTGGCGGGTGACGGAAGGGACGGGAGCGACCGCCACCACCCGGACTTTCGTCAAGCACAAGTTCAACACGGGGGATGGCGGGGACGACCTCGGCCGGGACACGCTGACCAATGTCGAGATGGTGAAGTTCGGCGCGGGGGACGCCGTGGAATTGAACGCGGCGTTCACGGTCGACGATCCGCTCCTCATGGTCGCGTCCGACGCTCCGGACACGCGGATGGGGGCGGTGGGATCGCTGAGCGTGACGCGGATCGACGCTTCGGGTTGGTTCGGTTCCGGTGGCGCGGGCGTGACATACTCGGTGACCGCCTCGATGGGGACCGCGACGGTTTCCGCCGATGGAGTGATCACTTTCACCGCGCCCGCCGCGGCGGGCTTGGTCACGCTCACGGTCACCGCGTCCGACGATCCCGGCGCGGGTGGCTCGGCGGTCGACTATGACGATGTCTCGCACCGGCATGTCGTCACGGTGGAGGCCGCCCCGTCCGCGGGGGACGACGCGCCCCCCGGGCCGGCGACCGTGGCGGACGGCGCTCCGGCGGAGCGCGCGTTCTTGTCGATTGAAGCGGTGGCCGCCGTGGAGTTGTTCACGTCGCATCCGGGCGCGGCCGCGGAACACGCCATCGCGGGGGCGGGCATCATGATCGACGAAACGTCGGTCGGGACGAAAGCTCCGGGCGCGCCTGAATCGGCGTCCGCCGTCGCCGCCTCCGCGTCCACCGTCGGCGTCGCGGAATTCGAATACGTCGCGCCCGAAGTCGAATTCACCGATCCGGCCGCCGCCGGGTCGAGCGTTAAGGACTTCCCGAACGGGGAGGGCGCTCCACATGAATCGGGCGGTCATGCCGACTCGCTCATGGAGGGCGGCGGCGGTCGCCAACCCGAGGAACCGGGTTTGTTCGAGGTTGTGACGCCGATGACCGATGATGGCGATTACTTCGGACTCTGACGCCCCGCGGCCGACGTCATGATCCGGGACGGGCGCTTCCGCGCCGATTGGGGCCGGTTTCCCGCGGCGCGTCCGGGAGTGATCGCGATTGGAGCACAAGCGGGTTTGATGGAATCGCTGGCGTAAGCCGCGCGAGTATCAACGCGAAACGTTGAAGCGCGCCGACCACCATCGTCAACCGATGCGGAGTTCACATCCAAGTCGCCGGCGCTCCAATCGACGCGTTTCGGCAATTGGGCTTCGGCGCGCGCGGCCAAGATGGCCTCGGCGGGTCCGCGCGCGTACTCGATGGGCGCCGTGAAATTCGCCACCATTCGCCGCGGCCGAAGATTTCGCGGAGAAATCAATGCGCGGTCGCGGGCCACCGCCGGGAGGCTGACTCTCGCAACGAGCGGGGTTCGTGCGTCGGGAACCGCGGGGGGCAAAAGGGTTTGGCATCGATATGCCCCGCGGTCGGGCGAAGGCATTCCGAAATGAGAAAGCCCGGTTGAGTGAAAGCGTTCCGAAATGGGAACACCCCGCGTCGTCCCGCGATGGACCCGCCGACGCCGCGGCGCGGTCGGCGGCTCGATGAGGCCCGTGTCTGGGGGAAGCGGCGTCTCGCCTTCCGGGTGAAGTTCATCCGATGGAATTGGCCCGCCGCTCCTTGGATATTTCCCGCCCAATCGGGAGGATTCGCCGAACCCCCGTCCGCGATTCCATGCTTCGGGAAAATTTTGGTCTTGCTTTTTCCACGGGAAAGAGTCAGAATGACTCACGGGCAGGAATGGAAAAATGTTGGCACGTCAAGTCGCCGCGCTCCCGCTAAGGTGGGACAAAAAAGGCAAACTGAAGGTTCTTCTGGTCACCTCGCGGGGCACCGGACGCTGGGTCATGCCCAAGGGATGGTGCATGGACGGCAAGAAAAACTGGCGCGCGGCCGAGATCGAGGCGCTGGAGGAGGCCGGGGTCGTCGGCGAGGTTTCCGAGGAGCCGCTCGGAACATTCCGGTATGGCAAACGCTTGGACAACGGCAAGACCGTGACGGTCAAGGTCGAACTTTATCCGATGCTCGTGGGGAAACTCAAGCGCAGTTGGAAAGAGCGGAAGCAGCGCGAGCGTCGGTGGTTTTCGCCCAGTGGCGCGGCGCGGAGGGTGGACGAGCCCCAACTCGAGGAACTGCTCCGCGGAGTCGCGCGGAAGCCGGGCAAGCTGGGGGTTCTAAAGGATTTGCTCAAGGCGTCGTGACGCTCCGCGGCGGCCGGACCCGCCGAACGGGCCGCGGGCCGGCGCTCCTTGGAATCTTGGTCGGTTCCATTCCGCGCCGGAGAGGCGCCGGGGTCCGGCGGGAGCTGGGAAATTCCCGGCGCGTTCCTTTGGCTGGCGGATCGTCCCGCCGGGAATACGTGTCGGAAGGCATACGCATCTTCCGGGAAACCGCGCGTCAAACTGGCCCGTGAGGTTTGCCGGATCGGGTCGAGAGTTCCACCGCCCCGCCGATCAAACCCTCCGCAGCGCAGATAGGCCCATCGTCAGGGCGAACAGGACCGCCGCGGCACAAACGATGGTTGGCCCCGCGGGAGTATCGAAAACCCAAGCGGCGGCGAGGCCGCCGAGCGCGGAAACCGAGCCAAGCGCGGCGGCGTTGGCGGCCATGCCCTCCGGCGTCTTCGAAATCGGGCGGGCGGCGGCGGCGGGCAGGATCAGCAAGGCCCCGATCAACAGCGCCCCCACGACCTTGAGCGCGACCGCCACCGTCAGGCCGAGGGCCAGGGTCATCGTCAGGGATTCGCGTTCGGTGTCGATTCCCGACGCCGCGGCCAGTTCGGGACTGAGGGTCGCCGTCAGCAGGGCCGACCAACGCCAAAGGACGAGCCCGGCGACGATCAGGCCGCCGCCCCAAATGACCGCGAGGTCGCCGGGGCCGACGGCGAGGATATCTCCGACGAGCAGCGACATCACGTCTCCGCGCATGCCCGGAATCAGAGACAGGGCGACGAGGCCGAAGGCGAGCGCGCCGTGGGAGAGGACGCCCAGCAACGTGTCCACGCTGGTGCCGCGCTTCGCCAGCGTGACGATTCCCACCCCCATCCCCAAGGCGACCACGGCGGCTCCCAGGGTCAACGGCAGCGCGAGCGCTATGGCGAAGGCCACGCCGAGCACCGCCGCGTGGGCGGTGGCGTCGCCGAAATACGCCATCCGCCGCCAAACCACGAAGCAACCCAAAGGCGCGACGGAGAGGGCCACGCCCAGCGCGGCCAATGCGGCCCGGACGAGAAAATCGTCGAGCAGGGCGGTCATCCGGCGGCGCTTCCGTCGTGATTGTGATCGTGATCATGGCGGTAGAGGGCCAGCGCGCCTTGCGTTCCGGTGCCGAACAGGGCCCGGTACTCCGGCGCGCTCGCGACCTGTTCGGGCGCGCCTTCGCAGCAAACGTGCCCGTTCAGGCAGATCACCCGGTCGGACGCCGCCATGACCACGTGCAGCTCGTGGCTGACCATCAGCACGGCGCAACCCCGTTCGGCGCGCGCGTTCTCGATCAGGCGGTAGAAGGCCGCCGATCCGGGCTGATCCAATCCCTGCGTCGCTTCGTCGAGTATCAGCAGTTCCGGGTCGGCGAGAAGCGCCCGGGCGAGCAGGACGCGCTGAAGTTGTCCACCGGAGAGCCCCGCCATCTGATGCCCGCGCAGATACTCCGCTCCGGCGTCGGCCAGGGCCCGCGCGGCGGACTCCGCGGGTGCCCGGCGGGGCAGGTGGAGGAATCTCTCCACCGTCATGGGCAGTGTGGCGTCCACGTGAAGTTTTTGAGGCACGTATCCGATCCGCAGTCGGTCCCGCCGCTCGACGCGCCCTCGAACGGTGGCCACCTGGCCCAGAAGCGTTCGGAGAAGCGTCGACTTTCCCGATCCGTTGGGTCCGACGATGGTGACGATTTCGCCCGCCCTGACGGGCAGGGTCACGCCTCGCAAAACGTCGCGCCCGTCGAGGCGCACGCTCACGTTTTCGGCCGCGATCAACGGGGACGTCTTCATTGCCCGTCCCGGCATTCGGAGCAGAGGCCAACGGCCTCCATCGCGGATTTTTCGATTTGGAAACCGGTATCGGCCGCGGCCTTGGCGAGTCGTCCGCCGCGCGCGGCGATCCGCGCCTCGGCCACCGTGTCGCATCCCCGGCAAATCAGAAAACTCGGCGTGTGCTCTGTTCCGGGGTGGCCGCAGGCAACGAAGGCGTTCAGACGCTCCACCCGGTGGGCGAGCCCGTTTCTGACCAGGAAGTCGAGCGCCCGGTAGGCGGTGGGAGGTTGCGCGGAACGCCCTTCGTCCTTCAGTCGTTCGAGCACGTCGTAGGCCCCGAGGGCGCGGGGCGCCTCCCGAAGAATCTCCAAAACCCTGCGGCGGACGGGGGTCATCCTGTCGCCGACGGTTTCGGCGCGCGCGTGTGGCGAACCGTCCGGGCCGCGTCCGCGGGCCCCGCGTTCATTGGGGTTGGGGTTGGAGTTGGATTGCTTCATGGGTGATTCCGGGTTGCGGTGTTATATTGTAACATGTTAGTGGGGTTCCCTATCCCATAACTAGGAACATGTCCATGTCCAGAAATACCAATCTTCTCGCCGCCCTCCTCCTGGCGGCTTCCGCCACTTCGTCCGGCGCGGCCTCACCAGCCGTCGTGACCGACATCCCGCCGGTGCGGGCGTTGGCGACGGCGGTCATGAGGGGGGTGGGATCCCCGAACGAGTTGCTGGAAGGGAGATCCTCCCCACATGACTTCCAGCTCCGTCCCTCCCAAGCGCGGTTGATCGAGAACGCGGACCTTTTGATCTGGGTCGGCCCCGAGCTGTCGCCCCATCTTGAGGACGCCTTCGAGACACTCGCCCCCGGCACCCCGTCCCTCGTGTTGTTCGACCTCGAGGGGACGGTGAAGCTCGAAACCAGGGAAAGCCCGGTATTCACGGTGTCAGTGGAGGACCACGGTCACGACGACCACGACGATCACGGTCACGACGACCACGACGACCACGACGATCACGGTCACGACGACCACGACGATCACGATGATCACGGTCACGACGATCACGATGACCACGGTCACGACGACCACGATGACCACGATGACCACGACGACCACGGGCATCATGGCCACCATCATGGGCGATTCGACCCG
>JANQKA010000046.1 GCA_028281405.1 Hasllibacter sp.
TCGACGAGCAGCAGGTCGGGCAGGTCGCGGCCAACATACGCGATTGGCGCAGGCCCGAGCCTTACAAGGGCAAGGGAATCCGCTACCTCGACGAGTACATCTTCCGCAAGGAAGGCAAGAAGAAATAAGGACCGGACACATGGCACTCTCAAGAAGGGAGCTGTTCCAGAAACGGCGCATGCGCGTGCGGAACAAGCTCCGGAAATCGAACGCCGGTCGTCCGCGGCTGAGCGTGCACCGCTCCAACAAGAACATCTCCGTCCAGCTGATCGACGACGTTCGGGGGGCCACGCTGGCCTCGGCGTCCACCTTGGAAAAGGAGCTTGGCTTCTGGGGCAAGAACAACGCCGAGGCGGCCGCCAAGGTCGGCGCGACCATCGCCGAGCGGGCCAAGGCCAAAGGAGTCGAGGAATGCTACTTCGACCGCGGCGGCTTCCTGTTCCATGGGGCGGTGAAGGCGCTTGCCGACTCCGCCCGCGGGAACGGCCTGAAATTCTGACCGCGGGCGGAGCGATCCGCCCGCGCGGGAATTCCGCGCGTGGGGTGGGGGATTCCCCGCTCCGCCGATGACCGGGGGGCCGCGGACGGCCCACTTCGGTTGAGCGAACACCGGCGGCGCCGCCGCCGACACGGAAAGGAGCCGCAATGGCCGAAAGAGAGAACCGCGGGCGCCGCCGCGACCGCGACCGCGACGACGAGGCGCCGGAATTCGCCGACCGCCTGGTGGCGATCAACCGCGTGTCCAAAACGGTGAAGGGCGGCAAGCGTTTCGGCTTCGCCGCGCTCGTCGTCGTCGGCGACCAGAAGGGCCGCGTCGGCTACGGAAAGGGCAAGGCCAAGGAGGTTCCCGAAGCCATCCGCAAGGCCACCGAGCAGGCCAAGCGCCAGATGATCCGGGTTCCGCTGCGCGAGGGCCGCACGCTGCACCACGACATGCAGGGGCGCCACGGCGCCGGGCGAGTGGTCATGCGGACCGCGCCTCAGGGCACCGGCATCATCGCCGGCGGACCGATGCGCGCGGTGTTCGAAATGCTGGGGGTGCAGGACGTCGTCGCGAAGTCGATCGGCTCGCAGAACCCCTACAACATGATCCGCGCCACCATCGACGGGCTCATGAAGGAGTGCTCGCCGCGCATGGTGGCCCAGCGCCGCGGCAAGAGGGTCGCCGACATCCTCCACAGGAAGAGCGAAGGTGACGCCGAGACCGAAGCCGCGCCAGCCGCGGACGCGGCCACCGCCAACGAAGCCGAAGCCGCGCCCGAAGCCGCGGCCGGCGCGTGAGGAGAGCCAACATGGGCACCATCGTCGTCAAGCAAATCGGATCCCCGATCCGCCGCCCCGCCATCCAGCGCAGGACGCTGATCGGCCTGGGCCTCAACAAGATGCACAAGACCCGCGAGTTGGAGGACACCCCGTCCATCCGCGGCATGGTCGCGAAGATTCCGCATTTGGTGGAGATAATCGAAGTGCGGAAGTGACCCGCTGTGGCGAGGCCGGGAAATGACTCAATAGGTGTGGTTTCGCAACCGTTGGGACGTTCCACGAAAAATTAACTGAGGGCGGCGAGATCATTCTTGCCGCCCATCAACGGAAAGGAAATGTGCCATGAATATTTTCGAACCCTTCGACGGAGCGAATCATCAGCGGGAGTTGTCCGGCGAACTAATCGAGACGCATTTCATGCCTGCAAGTGGTGAGTATTTTGGTTTGCGTCTTGACCTCGGTCAGCCCAAGGTCGACGACGAGATCAAAAAAATCCTTGGTGGTGAGCTTTTGGGCGATAAACGCGATGCTGCTGCTAAAAAATTGATTAATAATATGCCGCGGTCCCCCCTGATCGGATACATCGTCGAAGTCAGGAACGACGGTGGCAGTATTGTCGTCGCCGTCTCCCCGATAACTCAAGAAGGTAGGCTGCTATCTCCGACTGGTTG
>JANQKA010000050.1 GCA_028281405.1 Hasllibacter sp.
ATCGCCCAATGCCGCGTCCGGCGCGAAAGCATTGGCGAATGCCGCCCAACACCATGTGGAATAGCCCACGCGGCCGCCCGCCGAACACTTCGAACACCGGATCGAACCATGCGGGTTGATTGGGTGTTCCCGCCCGGAGTCGCCATCGCCGGAGTGTCGGGCGAATCTCCACTCGCCCCCCGGAACGGCCAAAGGGGCGCAAGGCGCGCAAGGAATGGCCGAACGCCACCCGAACTCCATGCGGAAAAACCCTTGCGGCCGCCCACGCGGGATTATTCCAACACCGGATCAAGCCGTCGCGCGCGAGCATCCATTCGTCCATGCATCAAGTCGCCGAAAGTCCGGCCCCGCGGAATGATCCGGCACTCCGGGCGAACACGGTCGAATCCTTCCCGAATTCCGAGCCGGGGAGCCACTCCGCCAAGGTTCCGCCGGATTTCGGCCGCCGAACAATCCGCGGGAAACGGAATCATCTACTGTGAAACATCCGGCGGATGGTTCCGCGCGCGCTTACGCGGATTCCTTCCGTCCGGAGTCCCCTGGCGCGCCACCCCAATCTTCGCCGCATCGACGCAACCGCGGCGGTTTCACCGCCGCGCGCGGATTCGTCAATTCGCGGCGGAAACCGGGCGATTCCTCCCGGAATCCATATATCAATCAAGGAAACCCGGTTGCGGCCACCGCGAATCCGAGTTGGTCCGCGGAGACGGCTTTCCGCGGCGCGAATCCCAATGGGACATCCCCGCGCGCGTCACACCGGGCCGATCTCGCCGCCGCTTGGGGATGGCGTCGTATTTCGCGGCGCTTCGCGGCCATCGATCGCAGGCGTGACAATCGGAACGGACAATTTCCGCCAAGCGGCCACGGAAGGGGACCGACCCGCCTTTCGGAGGATCGGTCCAATGTTTCGCGGCTGGTCCGAAGGCTCAGATTTCGAGCCGCGAGCGCGGAATGCCCCGCCGCACCGCGCTCTCGAACCACTTCGGGGAGCGACCGCGGCCGGACCAGGTCTCCGACGAATTGTCGGGGTTGCGGTACTTCGCCGGCACTTTGGATTTCGTGGCGGCCTTGCCCTTTTTCGCGGCGGCCTTCTTCGGTTTGGCCGGCGCGGTCGCGGAGCTCGCCGCGCCTCCGCGGATGGCGAATTGCGATCTCGGAATGCCCCTCCGCTCCGCGTCGAGGATCCATCCCGGACGACGGCCCTGACCGGACCAGGTCTGCGACGAATCGTTCGGATTGCGGTACTTCGCGGCCATTCTGCCCTTCGCGGCCCCCGCGCGCTTTTTCGCGGCGGTCGCGCCCTTTCCCGCGGAGGTCTTCGCCGTTTTGGCCCTGGCCGTATTCGTCGCTTTGGCCGGGGCGGCGGATGCTCCCCCCGTCTGGGGGATGGCGAGGCGCGAGCGCGGAATCCCCCGCCGTTCCGCCGCGATCATCCACGCCGGGCTGCGTCCCCGTCCGGACCAGGTTTCCGACGAATTGTCGGGGTTGCGGTACTTCGCCACCGCTTTGCTTTTCGCGGCGCCTTTCCGCCCGCCCTTCTTCCGTCCCCTCCTGGCCTTGGCCGAAGCGGCGGCGAGCTCGTCGAGCGTGTAGCCCCACTGGTCCGCGGCGCGGCTCACCGCGTCCATCGCCCGCTTCTGCCTTTCATCCAGATCGGCGAGCCGCGTTTCGATATTCTCGCGCTGCCGATCCGCCTTGCGGTCGATTTTCTGGTGATCCCTCTCCACCTGGAGATCGATTTTCCGGCGCTTCTTCTCCAAGTCCCTGCGCCGCGCGTCCACGCTTTTCATGCGCTTATTCCTCGCGTTGTTGTCGTTGATGGGGTCCAATATCGCCTTCGATTCGCCGCCACAAGGGAAATTCGAAAAAAAATTCACCCGGCGGCGGCCGAATCCGGCGAGATCGTCGACAGAATGTCCTCCATGATGACGTTCAGCCGGAAATCCTTCGGGGTGTAGACCGCGCGGACACCCGCCGATCTCAGCTTTTCCGCGTCCCCGTCCGGGATGATGCCGCCGACGACGACGGGAATATCCCCGCGGCCACCGGCGTCGAGCCGGGATACGATTTCCTCCGCCAGCGAAACGTGGCTGCCTGAAAGAATCGAGAGTCCGACGAGGTCGCAATCGCCTTCGATCGCTTCCCGCGCGATTTCCTCCGGCGTGAGGCGAATGCCTCCGTAGGTGACCGCCATGCCGCAATCGCGGGCCCGCGCGGCGATCTGCTCGGCCCCGTTGGAATGCCCGTCCAAACCCGGTTTCGCGATCAGCACCCTTGGGCGGTGTCCAATGCGGGCGGCGACCCGGTCGACCTCCGCGCGGATTCCGTCCAGCCCTTCCACCCGATTCGAAGGATTCCGCGAAACTCCGGTCGGAGCGCGGTATTCCCCGAACACCCCGCGGACGACGACTCCCCATTCCCCGGTGGTGACTCCGGCCCGGGCGCATTCAATGGACGGGGGCATGATGTTTTCGCCCGCCGAGGCGGCTTGACGCAATGCCGCGACCGCGGCGTCCGCGCGTTTCCCGTCGCGTTCGGCCCGCCACTTCTCCAACCGCTCGATTTGATCCGCTTCCGCGCCCGATTCGGCGATCAGGATCGAATCGATTCCTTGAACGAGCGGCGACGGCTCCGCTTCGGTGTAGCGGTTGACGCCGACCACGGTGGTTTCGCCCGACTCGATCCGGGAGATCCGTTCGGCGTTGCTCTCCACCAAGCGGTTCTTCATATACTCGATCGCCCGGACCGCGCCGCCCATCGCGTCGATTTGCCTGAGTTCGGCCCGGGCCCCGTCCTTGAGCGCCTCCACCTTCGATTCGATCACGGGCGAGCCGTCGAAAAGATCCCCGTGCTCCAAAAGGTCGGTCTCGAACGCGAGGATTTGCTGCATCCGAAGGGACCATTGCTGATCGAACGGCCGCGGAAGGCCGAGCGCCTCGTTCCACGCCGGCAATTGAATCGCGCGCGCGCGGGCGTTCTTCGAAATCGTCACCGCCAACATTTCGAGAAGGATGCGGGTGACGTTGTTCTCGGGCTGCTGTTCCGTCAGGCCCAGCGAATTCACCTGCACGCCGTAACGGAACCGGCGGTGCCGGGGATCCTCCACGCCGTAGCGGTCCGCGCAGATTTCGTCCCAGAGTTCGACGAAGGCGCGCATCTTGCACATCTCCGTCACGAAGCGGATGCCGGCGTTCACGAAAAACGAGATCCGGCCCACCATCCCCGGAAACGCCTCCGCGGGAACCTTTCCCCTCAGATCGTCCAAAACCGCTTGGGCGGTCGCCAGCGCGAAGGCCAATTCCTCCTCCGGCGTCGCCCCGGCCTCCTGAAGGTGATAGGAACAGACGTTCATCGGGTTCCATTTGGGCAATCGCGCGCGCGTGTAGGCCGCGACGTCCGTCAACATCCGAAGCGACGGTTCGGGCGGACATATGTGGGTTCCCCGGGAGAGGTACTCCTTGATGATGTCGTTTTGAACCGTTCCCTGAAGCAAGGAGACATCGGCGCCCCGCTCCTCCGCCAAGGCGATGTAAAGCGCAAGAAGCCACGGCGCGGTCGCGTTGATCGTCATCGAGGTGTTCGTCCGCTCGAGCGGTATTCGGTCGAACAGGAGGCGCATGTCGCCAAGATGGCAAATCGGCACCCCGACTTTGCCGACCTCGCCCTTCGACAATTCGTGATCGCTGTCGTAGCCGGTCTGCGTGGGCAGGTCGAAAGCCACCGAAAGTCCGGTTTGCCCCTTGGCGAGATTGCTTCGGTAGAGGGCGTTCGAGGCGGCGGCCGTCGAGTGGCCGGCGTAGGTTCGGAATAACCAGGGACGGTCCCGTTCTGTCATCGTGCGTCTCGCGCTTAAATCATGTCGGCCGATTCATAAGCGAACGGATCGGGGGCGTCAATTCCCCGTTCGCCGGCCGGACCGGTCCCGCCCGATTCCCGTTTCGATATCCAGGCGGGGCGCCGCCCATCCGCGCCGGGGCGATTCGATTCGGCGTCCGCCGGGTCCGCCGAACGCTCCAATGAAATCCGCGGCCGAACCGGGGCGTCCCGGAGCGGGCCCGATCAGGGCTCCCCGGCGCGGGATGACGGAAGCCGGCGAATCGGGCACGCCCGCTTTCCGAACCGGAATCCCGATTCCCGAAAGGAAACGGTTCGATCCGCGATTCCGCGCGGAGGCGGATTCCCGAACGGGGATAGAACAATTCCGATTCGTCCGCTCCGTCGGATTCGAATGAATTCCGCCGGGCGAACCGGGGCGTCCCGGAACGGGCCCGATCCGGGCTCCCCGGCGCGGGATGACGGAAGCCGGCGAATCGGACACGCCCGCTTTCCGAACCGGAATCCCGATTCCCGAAAGGAAACGGTTCGATCCGCGATTCCGCGCGGAGGCGGATTCCCGGACGGGGATGGAACAATTCCGATTCGTCCGCTCCGTCGGATTCGAATGAAATCCGCCGGGCGATTCGGTGAGGACCACCGCGGCGTTTCCGCGGAGGCGGCCGGGATTTGCGCCGATTCCCGAATCTCCGCCGGAAACGCATGTCGGACCGCGGCGGGGCCAACGGAAATCCCATCGCGCGAATCAGCCGACGATTCCGGATGTTTTCCAAATGTTTCAATAGCCGATCTCCAATTTCCCATTCCTCCGCGCGGAATCACGACCGCGCCCCGTCCCTCGATTCGGATGGGATTCATCCGGATGGACGGCGCGGCGCCCTGAGAATCCCCGCCATCCGGGCGCGGCCACGGCCGCTTCGCGTTTCCACCCGGAAGTGGACCGCTCGAACCGCGCCTCCCGGATCGAATCGCCGGACCCGCGCGGGCCGACCGTTTCCCCGCGCCGCCGCGAAGTGAACCCGCCCGGCGGAGAAACCGTCCGGCGGCGAATCCCCCGCGATGGCGTCCGGCGGCATCGAACCACTCGAGCCATGGCGAAGCGCGCCCCCGCCGCGCGCGAAAGTCTGCGCTTCGGCGACGATTTGGCGAATTCCCTCGCCGGATTCCCCGAGCGCGGGCACCGGAGTTCGAATCTCCACATCATGGTTTGCGAAATCTTCGACCCGGCGTTTCCCGCGCGCGGGAGCGGAGTTGGACCGCCTCCGTTGACCGGGGGCCCGCCCCCGGCGCGCGGGTCGGCCGCACTCCGAAAATCGAGCCTTGCGGGATGGGGTCGCCCGCCCCCGGCGCGGGTCGGCCGTATCGGTCTTGTCGCCCTGGTCGATGTCGCGGATGCCCGCTTCGGGCCCGGGGGTTCCGCCGCCCGTCACACATGTCGGCTCGGCCGTCCACACGCGCTCCACGCGCGAACGCGAAGCCAAGTGAA
>JANQKA010000062.1 GCA_028281405.1 Hasllibacter sp.
GGATGTGGACGCCGATGTGACGCCGGTTTTCTTCGATCTTCACGAGGAACAGAGGCGCTCGGAATTCGGTAGTACATTCTCCGTGTTCACCACCGGCGAGGAATTTCGGACGGAAGGAGAGGAGGACGAGGCGTACAAGGATTTGGTGTGCCTGATCAAGAACGCCGATCCCGTCGTGGTGGATCTGACCGCCAATGCCGCGTACTTCGCAAGAAACGGAGTCGAAAATCCGTGGGAGAGGACCGAAAATTGGAAGCCGCTTCATGCGGAGCGCGGCAGGTTGGGAATGGCCAAGGAGCTCTACAACCGCCTGAAGGCTCTCCCGCTTCCCCGGCCGCTTCCCGATATCTGAGACGGTGTACGTCGAAGATTCCGCGGATCGGTGGTCAACAACCGCGGCTGCTGTCGGGGCGCTCTTGGTGATTGCCGCCGCCGGGATTCCGATCTTCGCGGGGAGGCACGGAGGATTCCGGTTCGGGGTGATTCACAAGCCGGAGGGAAATCCGCTTCCTGAGTGTCCGCCCCGGAGGGCCGCGCTCCCCATCGCTCCTCCGCGCGCGATTCTTGGACCACGACAGGAGAACCGGGAAATGGGAAGCGGGCATGTCCGCTTCCCGGTCCCGGCGGCGGACCGCGTACGGATGCACGGGCTTCGCCCGCGGGGTGGACGGGACCGCCCCGCGGGGGCGAACATCATCCGAAGATGCGGTTCAGGGTCGCGGATGGGCGCATGACCGAGGCCAACTTGGCGCGGTCGGGGTGATAGTAGCCGCCAATGTCCACGGCCCCGCCCCGCGAGGCTCCGAGTTCGGACGAGATGACCGCCTCGTTTTCCGCCAACGCTTCGGCCACCGGCTTGAAACGTGCTGAGAGTTCGGCGTCCTCGGTCTGCGCCGCCAAGGCTTCCGCCCAATAGCGGGCGAACCAATAGTGGCTGTCGCGGTTGTCCGGTTCACCCGGCTTGCGGCGCGGAGAGCGGTTGTTGTCGAGAATGCCCTGCGTGGCCTCCTCCACGGCTTTGCCCAGAACACCAGCCTTCCCGTTGCCGCGGGCGTCCGCGAGGAATTTGAAGCTTTCGCCGAGGGCGCAGAATTCCCCGAGACTGTCCCAGCGCAGGTGGTTTTCGTCCATGAACTGCCTGACATGTTTCGGGGCCGACCCTCCCGCGCCCGTCTCGAACAGGCCGCCGCCGCGCATCAGCTTCACGATGGAAAGCATCTTGGCCGAGGTGCCGAGTTCGAGGATCGGGAACAGATCGGTGAGATAGTCGCGCAGCACGTTGCCGGTGACCGCGATGGTGTTCGCGCCCCCGCGGATCGTCTCCAAGGAGCGCCGTGTGGCCTCGCGCGGAGAGAGTATCCGGAATTTGTCGGCGACTTCGCGGGCTTCGAGGATGGGCTTGACGTATTCGATCAATTCGGCGTCGTGCGGACGCGCCGCGTCGAGCCAGAAAATCGCCTCGCACCCCTCCGCCTTCTGACGGTCGATCGCGAGGTTAACCCAGTCCACGATCGGAGCCCTCTTGGCCGTGGACGAGCGCCAGATGTCGCCCTCCTCCACCACATGCTCGTGCAGGACATCGCCGTTGGCGGCGATCATCCTCACGGTTCCCGGAGCGTCGATCTCGAACGTGGTGGGGTGGGAACCATACTCTTCGGCCTTCTGGGCCATGAGCCCGATGTTCTGGACCGCGCCGCAGGTGGCCGGATCGAGTTGTCCGGTTTCCTTGAAATACTTGATGGTCTCGTCATAGACGGGGGCGTAGGTGTCGTCGGGGATCGCGCAGACCGCGTCCGCTTCGGATCCGTCGGGCCCCCATCCCTTGCCGCCGGCGCGGATCAAGGCGGGCATCGAGGCGTCGATGATCACGTCGGATGGAACATGAAGGTTGGTGACGCCCTTGTCCGAGTCCACCATGTAGAGCGGCGGACGCTCGGACATGATCCCTTCGATGTCCCCCATGATGGCCGCGTTGTCCCGGACCTTTTCGAGGAGATCGCCGAGACCGGAATTCGGGTTCACGCCCAAAGCCTTCAGTTCCCCCGCGTGCTTGTCGAACACGGGTCCGAGGAAGGCTTTGACCGCGCGTCCGAAAATGATCGGATCGGAGACCTTCATCATCGTGGCCTTCATGTGGAGCGAGAACAGGATGCCCTCCTCCTTTGTTTTGGCGATTTCGCCGTCGAGGAAGGCGTCGAGCGCCTTGGCCGACATGAAGGTCGCGTCGACCACGGTGCCCGGGTCGAGATGGACGCCGCTTTTCAGCACCTTTTCGGTTCCGTCGGGCGCGGTGTGAACGATCCTGGCCGGCCCGGCCCGCTCCTCCGAAAGCGTCAGGGATTTTTCGTTGGAACGGAAATCCCCGCCGTCCATGGAGGCGACGCGGGTTCGTGAATCCGGCGACCATTTTCCCATGCGGTGGGGATTGGCCTGGGCGAATTTCTTGACCGCGGCCGCGGCCCGGCGGTCGGAATTCCCTTCGCGGAGGACCGGGTTCACCGCGGATCCCTTGATCGCGTCATACTTGGCGCGGATCGCCTTCTCCTCGTCGGTCCGCGGCTCGGCGGGATAGCCGGGGACGTCGAAGCCACCATTCCGGAGCTCGTCGATGGCGTCCTCGAGTTGCGGCACCGAGGCCGAAATGTTCGGCAATTTGATGATGTTGGCCTCGGGGGTCTTCACCCAGTCTCCGAGCCAGGCGAGGTCGTCGGAAACCTTCTTGTCGCCGAGCCTGTCGGGAAAGGCCGCGAGGATGCGTCCCGCGAGCGAGATGTCGCGGGTGTCCACGTCGATGCCCGCGGCTCCGGCGAAGAAACGCACGATGGGCAGGAGCGACCCGGAAGCCAACTCGGGCGCTTCGTCGACGGTTGTGTATACGATGTCGGGGTTGGTCATGGGATTGCCCTCCGCGTGGGTCGTGAACGGTCGCCGCACCCTTAGGGCATCGGGCGCGGTGCCGAAAGCGGAAAATTGTATGCGGTTGTATACCAAATTCGGGCGCCCGTCCCCGACAGCCGCGGTGTCCGCGCCTCGGTTCCGGCCGTGAAGGCCGTCCGGCGACCGGATAAATGCCGTCGAATTCGCGTCGCCGGGCGGGATGACATGCTTCGGGCGAAACGGTGATTCGGAATACAAACCACCCGAGGGACCGGCGGCGGCGGCCCCGAACGGTGGAGGTCATCGGTTGCCCGCGGCCGCCGATTCGGGCGCGGTCGCTGGCGCGATTCGGCTCGTTGGGAAAGGCGTGTCGGTTTCCCTTGGCGGGGATTCACCGATTCGCGGTCGGCTTCATCGGGCGCTCCGCGGATGTGGGTTCCGCGCTTGGACATCGCCGAGCGAGCGGAATTTCGCCGATTCGCCGGCCGGACCCGATTCGTTCCCCGAAGGCGCGCGCGGCTGCGGCCGGAGACGCCCAGCCGAGCACGGGGGACATTTGAATCGTTTCCCGCGGGGGCACCGCCGCTCCCTCCCGACCGGCCAAAGCGGGCGTCCCTCCGTCGATTCGCGGATGACGCCGCGCGGCGCGGCGGGCGCGTATTCCGAAGCCGGGGTGGCGAGGCGGAGTTGCTTGGCCGAACCCGGGGCGCCGAATCATCGCCCGGCTGGCTCATCCAATCACGAAGGACGCCATGGGGGATCGCGCGGGGCCGGGATGGTCGACCCCGGTCCGACGGGCGGACCCGGTCGGAATCCGGCGGAGCGAAACCCATGTGCTCCGCGGCGGCCAACCGCGCGGAATGGAGGAGACGGCGGTCGCGTCGGTGGCCCCGGCGGACACTGCGTCGACCCGCTCCGCCCCGGGCCCGCGCCGGGAGGGGCCGGCCCGGCGGGAATCCTTCGATCAGGCGCGGCCGCGGGTTCCGGCTCCCCTCGAACGCGCGCGGAGTCCGCCCCGCCCGTTCACCGCACGCCCTCGAGCAGCCTCTGTTCGACATAGGCTTGAACTTTCGACGCCATGGTGTCTAAGTGCGGATCCTTGAAGAAGTGATCCGCGCCCTTCACCTCCTCGTGATCGATCGTGATGCCCTTCTGGGCACGCAGTTTCTTCACCAACGCCCTGGTGTGGGCGGGCGTGGCCACGCGGTCCGAGGTGCCGTTGATGATCAGCCCCGAAGAGGGGCAGGGCGCGAGGAACGAGAAATCATACACGTTCGCGGGCGGGGACACGGAGACGAATCCGGTGAGTTCGGGACGGCGCATCAGAAGCTGCATGCCGACCCACGCCCCGAACGAAAATCCCGCGACCCAGAAGTGTTTGGCGTTCTGGTTCATCATCTGCAGGTAGTCGAGCGCCGAGGCGGCGTCCGAAAGTTCCCCGTTGCCGTGGTCGAACTCTCCCTGGCTGCGCCCCACGCCGCGGAAATTGAACCGCAGGACGCTGAAGCCCATGTCGCGGAACGCGTAATGCAGCTTGTGGACCACGCGGTTGTTCATGGTCCCCCCGAATTGCGGGTGGGGGTGCAGGACCACCGCGACCGGCGCGTCCCTTTCGCTTCGCGGATGGAAACGGCCTTCGAGGCGGCCGTCGGGGCCGGGGAATATGACTTCGGGCATCGGTCCTCTTCAATCTTCGGCGGGGGAATCTTGACGATTCGGGCCGAAATTCCTAGAAACATTGGAAACCGGTCGCGGCGCGCGCCGGGTGGCGTGGGGGGCAGGTAAGGTCGGACCCCGCCGGCGTCAAGTTCGCGGATGCCGACAGCGGGAAATGTAATGAAACTGAGCACGAAGGGCCGATACGGCATGGTCGCGGTCGCCGATCTCGCCATCCGCGGCTCGGACGGGCTGGTTCCCCTGTCCGAAATTTCGCGCAGGCAAAACATCTCGCTGCCGTATCTCGAGCAGCTGTTCGCGCGGCTGCGCCGCGCCGGCCTCGTCGAATCCGTGCGCGGCCCCGGGGGCGGCTACCGCCTGGCCCGTCCCGCGTCCGAAATCCGCGTGGCGGAGGTTCTCGCCGCCGTGGACGAAACGGTCAACGCGATGCACGCCGGAGCGGGCGCCTCGGGCGGCGTGTCCGGGTCGCGGGAACAGTCAATGACCAACCGCCTCTGGGAGAGCCTGTCGGCGCATGTGTACGTGTTCCTCCATCAAACCCGGCTCTCGGACGTCGTGCTGAACGAACTCACGCCGTGCCCGGCGGTGCCGACGCTGTTTTCCGTCGTCGACGAGGCCGCGTCGGAGGAGGATCCCGATTGAGGCGGGTCTATCTCGACCACAACGCCACGGCGCCCCTGAGGCCGGAGGCGCGCGCCGCCATGGAGGCGGCCTTCGACCTGATCGGCAATCCGTCCTCCGTGCATTCCGAGGGGCGCGCCGCCATGGCCGAACTGGAGCGGGCCCGGACCCGGGTTGCCGAACTGGCCGGATGCCTCGCGGCCGAGGTGGTGTTCACGTCCGGGGCGACGGAGGCGGCGTCGGTGCTCGCTGGGCGCGGGGCCGTCGTGGTCGAGGAAACGGCGCACGACGCGCTCTGGGCGCACCACGCGCCGGACGGGGACGGCCCCGTGACATACGCCATGGGCGTCGCGAATTCGGAGACGGGAGTCCTCGCCGAATCGGCCGTCCGCGCCGAAGGAGAATTCCTTCTCCTCGACGTGACGCAGGCGGTGGGGCGGATTCCCTGGTCCTTCTCCGCGTCGGGCGCCGACTTCGCGGTGCTGTCGGCGCACAAGATCGGCGGGCCAAAGGGCGTGGGCGCGCTGATCGCGCGGCGGGGGGTGGATTTCCCCACGTTGCGTCCGGGAGGCGGCCAGGAGATGGGGCGCCGGTCGGGCACGGAAAACGTCGCGGGCATCGCGGGATTCGGGGCGGCGGCGGCGGCGGCGCTGGCCGATCTCGAACGGGGCGGGTGGAACCGTGTCGAGGAGCTCCGCGATTCGCTGGAAAAGCGTATTGCGCGGGACGCCCCCGGGACTATCATCGTGGGCGGGGACCGTCCGCGCCTTCCCAACACGACCTGCTTCGCCACGCCCGGTTGGAGGGGCGAGACGCAGGTGATGCGGATGGACCTGGAGGGATTCGCCGTTTCGTCTGGGTCGGCCTGCTCCAGCGGCAAGGTGCGCGAAAGCCGCGCGCTGAGGGCCATGGGGCACGACGCGGAGACGGCGCGGTCCGCCATCAGGGTGTCGCTGGGGACGGCGACGGAAGAGGAGGATGTCGAGGCCTTCGCCGAGGCGTGGCTGAAGGCCCTCGACCGCCACCGGGCGCGCGGCGCCCGACAGTAGAGGACGGAGAGATGAATTCGGAGACCTTGATTCGCGACGGCGTCGACCGCAGGACGGTGGAGACCGTCGCCGCCATGGCCGGGAAGTACAAGCACGGCTGGGAAACCGATATCGAGATGGAGTACGCCCCCAAGGGTCTCTCCGAGGATATCGTCCGGCTGATCTCCGCCAAGAACGACGAACCGGGATGGATGACCGACTGGCGGCTGGACGCCTACCGGCGCTGGGTCTCGCTCGAGGAGCCCGGCTGGGCGATGGTCGAGTATCCGGAGATCGATTTCCAGGACCAGTACTACTACGCGCGTCCCAAAAGCATGGAGACCAGGCCGAATTCCCTGGACGAGGTCGACCCGAAACTGCTGGAGACCTACCGGAAGCTGGGCATCCCGCTCAAGGAGCAGATGATCCTCGCGGGCGTCGAGGGGGCCGGGGGGCCCGAAGCGGCGCCCGAAGACAATTCCGAGCGCAGGGTCGCCGTGGACGCCGTGTTCGATTCGGTCTCCGTCGGAACGACCTTCAAGGCCGAACTGGCGAAGGCCGGGGTGATCTTCTGTCCAATCTCGGAGGCGATCCGGGACCATCCGGAGCTGGTGAGGAAGCATCTCGGCTCGGTCGTGCCCGTGACCGACAATTACTACGCGACGCTGAATTCCGCCGTGTTTTCGGACGGCTCCTTCGTCTACGTGCCCCCGGGCGTGCGGTGCCCGATGGAGCTGTCGACCTATTTCCGGATCAACGCCGAGAACACCGGCCAGTTCGAGCGGACGCTGATCATCGCCGACAAGGGATCCTACGTCTCATACCTCGAAGGGTGCACGGCGCCGCAACGGGACACCGCGCAGCTCCACGCAGCGGTGGTCGAGATCGTCGCGGAGGAGGACGCCGAGGTGAAGTACTCCACCGTGCAGAACTGGTTTCCGGGCGACGACGAGGGCAGGGGCGGCATCTACAATTTCGTCACGAAGCGCGCCGACTGCCGCGGCGACCGTGCCAAGGTGATGTGGACCCAGGTGGAGACCGGATCCGCGGTGACGTGGAAATACCCGTCCTGCGTGCTGCGGGGCGACGACAGCCAGGGCGAGTTCTACTCGATCGCGATCACCAACAACCGACAGCAGGCCGACACCGGCACCAAGATGGTTCATCTGGGCCGCAACACCAAAAGCCGGATCGTGTCCAAGGGCATCTCGGCCGGACTCGCCCAGAACACCTACCGCGGCCTCGTGTCGATGCACCCGAAGGCCGGAAACAGCCGCAACTACACGCAGTGCGACAGCCTGTTGATCGGCGACCGGTGCGGGGCGCACACGGTTCCCTACATCGAGGTGAAGAACAATTCGTCCCGGGTGGAGCACGAGGCGACCACGTCGAAGGTGGACGAGGATCAATTGTTCTACTGCCGCCAGCGCGGCATGGACGAGGAGGAGGCGGTGGCGTTGGTGGTCAACGGATTTTGCCGCGAGGTGCTGCAGGCCCTGCCGATGGAATTCGCGATGGAGGCGCAGCAGCTGGTCGCGATCTCCCTCGAGGGATCCGTGGGCTGAGGCGGGCCGACGCTCGAAAGCCCCCGCGGGGTGCGGGCATGCCGCGATCGGGCGCCGGCCGGGCGGGCCGCGGGGATTATCGTCTCCGCGATGGGCGCCGGGCGCGCGCCGCCGCCCCGGGCGCCGCGCGCGCGGCTCGCCGCCCCGGACCGAATTCCGGCTTGAATTCCGCGCCGCGCCGGGCGATTCGTTCCGGGAGCCAGGTCGGAACCTCCGGCCGAACATCAACCGACCCGCAACGACGGAGTTTATCAGATGGTCATGAACGGATACCTGGTCCCCGCGGCCCTCACCGGCTTTTTCTGCGCGGTGTTCGCCATCTTCGTGCAATCGGTCTCGTCCATGCTCGACCTCGAGGTGGTCATCGCCGTGAGCTTCGTGTCGGGCTTCCTCGGAAGCCTGTTCTCCAAATTCTGCTGGAAGGGTGAGGAAAGATGAAACGCGTCGTGACTCCCGCCGAGATGGATCACCTCTACTCGGGCCCCGAGGGCGGATCCGGAAAGCTCGGAGGCATGGTGTGCAGTTTCGGCTCCCAGCTCGGCCTCGGGCGACTCGGCCTGCTGCGCAGCGTCGTCGAGCCGGGAAAGCGCGCCTTCCCGTTCCACAACCATCTCGGAACCGAGGAGGCGTTCGTCATCCTGGAGGGAGAGGGGACGTACCGGTACGGGGACGGGGAACACGCCGTCCGCGCCGGCGACGTCTGCGGCGCTCCCAAGGGAGGCCGGGACACCGCGCATCAACTCGTCAACACGGGAGACGGCCCGCTCGTATACATCGGAATATCGTCCTCCTCCGATCCCGACATCGTGGAATATCCCGACAGCGACAAATTCGCCGCGGTGGCGGTCGCGCCCGGAAGCGATTGGTTCAACGCCTACTTCAGGACGGTTCGCCCCGCCGAGGGTGGAGTCGGCTATTTCGACGGGGAGACCGATTGATGGCGACCCTTCGAGATCCGCTCCTTTCGACCCGGGGCGGATCGCCGGAAAGTCCGCGTTCCCGCGGATTTCGGGGAGCGCGACTGGCCGCTCGACGCGGAGGGGCGGAGTCCGCGAATCTTCGGTCCGCGCCATTCCGACCCGTCGCCGCGCCGATGCCGTCCGGCGGCCCCGTCCGGGATTCCAGGGAGCGTTTTCCGCCGCGGGCGCCGCGCGGACGAACCTTCGTCCGCGTCGGTGGAAGGGCGGGTTCGCGGGACCGCGAGGGCATCGGGGTCCGGTGGGGAGGTTTCCACCCGGATTGCGGGCGGGTGGCGTCCGGCGTCGGCGAAGGGTGGCGCGCCGCATGATCATCACCACAACGCCGACCGTCGAAGGTCGGGAAATCACCGCCGGCCACGGAGTGGTCGCCGGCGGGACGGAATCCGGCGCGGACATTTTCCGCGATTTGATCGCCAAGTTCTCCGACGTGGTCCGCGACCTTTCGGGAGCCCATGAAGCTTCGCGCCCGAACGCTCGGAATTCCGCGCCGCGCGGACCGGAGAGGGGTGGTCGGGACGCCGTGGGCAACTCCGTGGCGGGCATCGATTTGGATTGCGTGGTCGTCAACGACATGTTGAAGGACTCGGTCACGGGCACCGCGGTGACCGTCGCCTGATTCGGGACGAATTCGGGACCGCGGGTTCCGCGGCGAAAGGAAGAGGAATGCTGGAAATCAAAGATCTGCGCGTTTCCCTCGAGGAGGAGGGAAAGAGGATTCTCAATGGCGTCGACCTGACGGTCGAAGCCGGGATGGTTCACGCCGTGATGGGGCCGAACGGGTCCGGCAAGTCGACGCTTTCCTATGTCCTGTCCGGACGAGGCGGCTACGAGGTGACCGGGGGAACCGCGACGCTCGAAGGAGCCGACATTCTCGGGATGGAGCCCGAGGAGCGGGCCGCGGCGGGCCTGTTCCTGGCGTTCCAATACCCGGTGGAAATCCCGGGGGTGGGCAACATGTCCTTCCTGCGGACCGCACTGAACGCCCAGCGCAAGTCGCGCGGAGAGGAGGAGGTGTCCGCCGCGGAATTCCTCAAGGTGATCAGGGCGAAGGCGGCGCGGCTCGATATCGACGCCGACATGCTCAAGCGCCCCGTCAACGTGGGCTTCTCCGGCGGCGAGAAGAAGCGGAACGAAATTCTGCAGATGGCGGTGCTCGAGCCGAAGATGTGCATCCTCGACGAAACCGATTCGGGTCTCGACGTGGACGCGATGAAGCTCGTGGCCGGCGGGGTCAACGAACTGCGCGGCGCGGGCCGCGCGTTTCTCGTCATCACCCACTACCAGCGTCTCCTCGACCACATCCGTCCCGACGTGGTCCACATCATGGTCGACGGGCGCATCGTGAAGACCGGAGGCCCCGATCTGGCGGTCGCGGTCGAGAAGAACGGTTACGCCGACATCCTCGCGGAGGCGGGGTGATGGTGGCGTCCGCGATCGGGGCCCTCTCCGCCCGCCTATCCGGCCTCGCCATGCCCGCGGCGGGGTGGAGTCTGCCCGCCCGCCGGGACGCGGCCCTCCGTCTCGAGGGGATGGGCCTGCCCGGACGCCGGGACGAATACTGGCGCTTCACGCGTCCCGACGCCTTCAACGCGGAGACGGCTCCGGCGGCGAAGGTGCTCGAGTCCGACGAGGCGCCGCTGTTTTCCGGGATCGACAGGCTCCGGGTCGTGTTCGTCGACGGCGTGTTCGACGCCGACCAATCCGATCCCTTGGACATGGCGGGGCTGGAGATCGACCTGCTGGCGGACGTCGCCGACCGGGACTCCCATTGGGCGGAGGGGGTCTACGGGATTCTCGAAGCCCGCGGTCAGGATCCCGTGGCGCGGCCCCACGCGGCTTTGAACACGGCGCACGCGGTGGACGGCGTTCTGATCCGCGCCACCGGCAAGGCCGCGAAGCCGGTCGCGATCCATCACTACCGGTCTTCCGAAACAGCGGACGCGGTCCTCCACCACGTCGTCCGCGTCGAGGCGGGCGCGGACGTGACCGTTCTGGAGACGGGCCCGGCGGCGGCGCGCTTCAACAAGGTGATGGAGGTGGACGTGGCCGACGGCGGAGCCTTCCATCATGTGCGGGGCCAGGGCCGCGACCACGAGCGGAGGGCGGCCACGCACATCTTCGCGCGGTTGGGCGAGGCGTCGACCTTCAAGAGCTGCACGGTCACCATGAACGGGATCATGACGCGGAACGAGTGCGTGATCGAACTGACCGGAGGAGGCGCGGCGGCCCACGTGGCGGGCGCGGCCCTCGGCGACGGGGATTTCCATCACGACGACACGGTGTTCGTCATTCACGGGGCCGAGCGCTGCGAGAGCCGCCAAGTGTTCAAGAAGGTGCTGCGGAACGGGGCCGTCGGAGTGTTCCAGGGCAAAATACTGGTCAAGGACGGCGCGCAGAAAACCGACGGCTACCAGATCAGCCAATCGCTGCTGCTCGACGGCGACAGCCAATTCCTCGCCAAGCCCGAATTGGAGATATACGCCGACGACGTGCGGTGCTCCCATGGCTCCACGACGGGAGCGATCGACGAGGACGCCCTGTTCTATCTGCGCTCCCGCGGGGTCGGGAAATCCGAGGCGCAGGATCTGCTGGTGCTGTCCTTCCTCGCCGACGTCATCGATGAAATCGAAGACGAACGCCTGGCGGGCGACATCGTCGGGCGGCTCGAAACCTGGCTGTCCAGGCGCCGTGGCTGACCCCGATGGCCTTCGTCTCCGATATCGCCGCCGCCTACCGGCGCCCGTCCGCGGTCATGCGCCGACGGCTCGAGGGGGCCGGCGAGGAGCGGGCGCTGATTATTCTCATTGCGAGTCTTCTTCTGTTCTTCGTCGCCGCGCTGCCCGGTTTGGAGAGGCGGGCGCTCGCGCACGACGGCGGGCCGGGCTTCGCCGCCCTGGCCGCGGGCAGGTTCCTGGGCGGCGTCATGATCGCCCCTCTCGCGATGTACGCGCTGGCGGGCCTCAGCCAGATCGTCGTCGGAATGGTCTGGGGCGGCGGCACGTGGCTCCGCGCCCGCATGGCGCTGTTCTGGTCCCTTGCGGTCGTCACGCCGTTGGTGTTGCTTCGCGGGCTGATCGAGGGGCTGTTCGGGCCCGGGCCGGCGTATGACGCGGTCGGCCTTGTCGGGGGCGTCGCGTTCGCCGCGTTCTGGATGATTCACCTGCGCGTCACCTTGGAGCGGGCGTCATGATCCGGTTGATGGTTTTCATCTTCGAGACTTTCAACGACCCCAAGGGGGTCATTCTCCTGCTCACCGCGCGCAGGATCCTGCGCGGCCGGTCCCTGATCGAGGCGGCGGCGCTCTCGATCGTCCTGACGGCCCTGCTGGCGGGGATATTGGAATTGTTGATGCTCCAGCCCGGGGATCAGCCGCCCACGTCCGTGCTCGCCTGGCTGTTGACGGGCTTCACGAGCCTGGCGGTCAGCACCGTGCTCACCCATGTGATCGCGCGGGGATTCAAGGGCAAGGCGAGTTTCGCCGACACCCTGGTCGCGAACGTGTGGCTGCAACTCATCCTCTCGTTTCTGCAGGCCGCCTCGATTCTCGCCTATTTGGTCTATCCCGGATTGTACTTTGTCGTGCTGGCGATCACGGTGGCGGTCACGTTCTATCTCTATTCCAACTTCGTGGCGGAGATCAACGGTTTCGCCTCCGCCGTGAGCACATTCCTATACATGATCTTGATCATCATCGGGATCGCGATCATCCTCACTTCCCTTACGATCTCGGTCGGCGTCCAGTCCGGAGGAATCTGAGGATGCGCGACGTCGCGGCCGTCCGGGCCGATTTTCCGATCCTGTCCCGGGAGGTGAACGGCAATCCGCTGGTCTACCTCGACAACGGGGCGTCCGCCCAGAAGCCGCGGGCGGTTCTGGACGCGGTCATCCGGGCGTATTCCGAGGAATACTCCAATGTTCACAGGGGGTTGCATCATCTGTCGAGCGTGTCGACGGAGAATTACGAGGCCGTCCGCGGCAAGATCGCGAAGTTCCTCGGCGCGCCGTCGGAAGACGGGATCGTCTACACCACCGGAACCACCATGGGCATCAACCTGGTGGCTTACGGGTGGGCGATGCCGCGGTTCGGCGCCGGAGACGAGATCGTCCTCAGCGTTATGGAGCACCACGCGAACATCGTGCCGTGGCACTTTCTGCGGGAGCGTCTCGGCGTGGTTCTGAAGTGGGTGGAGCCCGACGCGAACGGCGACTTGCCGGCCGACAGGATCGCCGAGGCGATCGGCCCCGCGACCCGCCTGGTCGCGATCACCCACCTCTCCAACGTCCTGGGCACGGTGGTGGACGTGAAGGCGGTTTGCTCCGCCGCCCGGAAGCGCGGGGTGCCGGTGTTGGTGGACGGCAGCCAGGCGGCGGTTCACCTGCCCGTCGACCTGTCGGACATCGGCTGCGATTTCTACGCGGTGACGGGCCACAAGCTGTATGGCCCGTCGGCGTCCGGGGCGATTTGGATTTCCGCGGAGCGGATGGCGGAGATGCGCCCGTTCATGGGCGGCGGCGACATGATCCGCGAGGTGAGGCGGGATTCCGTCGCCTACAACGACCCGCCGATGAAGTTCGAGGCTGGCACGCCCGGCATCGTCCAGCAGATCGGTTTCGGCGCGGCGATCGACTACATCGAGGGACTCGGGATGCCGTGGATCATGGAGCACGAGAGGCGGCTTCGGGACTACGCCCGGTCGCGGCTCGATGGGTTGAATTGGCTGAACACGCAGGGGCGGAGCGCCGACAAGGCGGCGATATTTTCGTTCACCATCGATGGCGCGGCGCACGCCCACGACATCTCGACCGTGCTGGACAGGAAGGGCGTGGCGGTGCGGGCCGGCCATCACTGCGCCCAGCCGCTGATGGATCATCTGGGAACTCCGGCGACATGCCGGGCCTCCTTCGGCCTCTACAACACCGAGGGCGAGGTGGACGCGCTGGTGGAGGCGTTGGAGCTGTGCCACGATTTGTTTTCCTGACCCTTGCGCCCGCCCGCGCGTCCCGCTAGGGTTCCGGCGGTGAACCCATAGCTCAGCTGGATAGAGCGCTGCCCTCCGAAGGCAGAGGCCAGAGGTTCGAATCCTCTTGGGTTCGCCATTTCCATCGACGCGGGTGGCCGGCGCTTCCCGGCGGCGCGGTTCGCCGCGGCCGCGGTTGGCGATCGGGGCCACCGCCACCCGATAAGGTTTTTGGAGGTCGAACGCCCGGGTGCCGCCCGGGGAGAGGGCTTTGTTCCCTCCCGAAGGCCCCGGACCCGCCCATCGCCGGCTTCCGGCCGTCCGTCGGCCCTCACCGGGAGTCGAAGCCGCGCCGTGGTCCCGCCGCCTCCGGAATCGTGGCGGGGGTGCGCCGTCGCCCGATTCGGAGCGATTCGGGGCCGCGCTTCCGGTGCCCGCCCGCTTTTCATCCACGGTTGTTCTCCAAGGTACCGGGACCGCCCCGCCGGGTTTTCGTCCGCGGCGCGGGCGGTCGAATTCCTCTGGATGATTCGCGGCGCGTGTGATTCGCCCGGTGTCGCGCCGGTCCGACCGCGGCGCGGTTCCTCGCCCGACACCGAGGTCACAAGGCGAAGCCTCGGGGAATCCGGGGCCAGCGGGCTCCGGAATTCCGCTTCGCCGTCCGCGATTCGCGGCGCGCCGATTCGTCTTGAACCCTCCGCCGCCGCCGCTCACGTCCTTCAGGGATGATTCGCTGAGGATGAAGCGCGGGCGCCGGTGGGCCCACGCCCCGCGGACCGGTCCGCGGCGCGGGCGATGCGTCCGGTGCCGTCCCGGCCCGGTCGCCGCGCCTCCATCGAAGCCAACTCCTGTCGCCGGCGATTCGTGAAGTTTTGATCGGTTTGGAATCGGGCGGCCAACCGCGGCCGCCGATCGATTCGCGGCCCGGGTGATTCGCTTGTGGTATTCCCGGGTCGTCCGCCGCCATCGAAGCCCCGGTTGGCCACCGGTGATTCGGAAGTGGCGGGGCGGGGAAGCCGAGGTCGCCGCCACCGATTCCGGCGACCCCGCCACGTTGACCGCGCTCCGCCGGGCGGCGATGCCGGGACCGACCGGGGACGGGCATTCGCGGTCGCGGGACGACGTCGCGGGGTGATTCGCGGGGGATGA
>JANQKA010000083.1 GCA_028281405.1 Hasllibacter sp.
GTGGAACTTCCCATCGATGTGAAGTCGGGTTTCCGCGACGCGGATGGCGACACCTTGAAATACAGGGTGACGGGCTTGGAGAACACGGGTCTGCGGTTCGACGCCGCGACCGGCATGATCGACGAGTCCTCTCCCGGGTCGAGCGAGAACGCCGGAACGGTCTTGGTGACCGTTGTCGCTGAAGATTTGCGGGGAGGAGTTTCGGACCCGCATACGTTCACGATCATGGTGAACAATCATCCCCGCCTCGCACGGGACTCCCTGCGGGAGAGCAAGGTGCTGACCAAGGGCACGGAACTGCACCTACCAATTGATCTGCGGGGCGCGTTCGACGATCCCAACCACGACACGTTGGCATACCGCGTGGCGGGATTGGAGGGGACCGGATTGCGGTTCGACGGGAACGCCCTTCAAATCACGGGCCCGTTCACGGGAAGCGGGCACTTGACTGTCACGGTTTCCGTGGATGACGGCAGGGGCGGGTCCGCCTCGGTCGACTTCATCATATTCTCGAATGCCGCTCCCACGGCGTCGAGCGAGACTTGGGACGACAGGATATTGACGAGGGGCCGGGAAATCACGCCCTTCGATGTGAGCACGGGATTCGTGGAAACCGATCCCTTGGACAGGTTGACCTACGGCGCGATCGGTCTCGCGGAATTGGGTCTGAACCTGAATGCGGAAACCGGCGAGGTCAACGGGGTGTTCACTGGTTCCGCCGAAGAGGCGGAGATCACGATAATCGCGACCGACCGGAATCAAGTCGAGGTGCGGCGGGAATTTAAAATCATCAAAAACGAGGCGCCGGCGCCGACGGTGGAATTGCCCGCTTCGGTGGTCGTGGTGCGGGGCAGCCTGTTCGAAGTCGGGCTCGGAGACCTGTTCCACGACGCGGATGGGCAAAGACTGTCCCATGAGGTGTTTTTGGTCGACGACCAGGGGCGGGAGTCGGGTCGCTTCGAATCAAGCCATGGGTTGTCGGTCGATGCCGGAACGGGGGCGATCGCGGGGATTTTCTCGGGATCGGAAGGGTTGGCTCTGAAAGTCACCGCGGCGGACGGCGAGCGCGGAAGTTCGTCCGAGAGGATTTTGAACATAATGATCAATTCCGACGCGTCGGGTCATCCGGTGGGGACCGGCGACGACGAAATCGTGTTTGGAACGAATTCCGCCGAGACGATACTCGGGCTTGGAGGAAACGACATCGTACATGGACGCGGAGGCGCCGACGAATTGTCCGGTTCGGGCGGCGCCGACAAGTTGTATGGGGGCGGAGGAGGAGACACCCTGCGGGGCGGCGAGGGCGACGATATGCTGCACGGAGGGACGGCCGGGGGCGAAGATCCGCGAGACGACGTCGACACGAGCGTTCACGCCGACACGATCCGAAATTACGAAATCACGCGGGTGGTTGTCACGGATCCCGCGGGAGGCGGGAACCGTGAATATTTGATTCTCGACCACAAAGGACTTGTCGGGACCGGAAGCGATGCGCACAACGAGGGTCGCGACGAACTCCACGGCGTCGAGCGCATTGAATTCTCCGACGAAACGTTCGATGTGGGAAACCTGCGCACGGAATTTTCCGTCGACGCGACGGCGCGGGGCAACGTTCTGTATTCGAGAGGTGGTGGGGGACGGGACTTGTTCCATGTGCCGATGGCCAAATACGGGGAGAACGCGACCCTGAAAATGGTCGGGGGCGGGGGAGCGGACATCTTCCAATTCCTCGCTCCGGACATCGGTGGATCGGCAACCGGAATATCGGTGGTCATCGATGATTTCAATCCCCTGGAAGGGGACGCAATCGCGTTGGCGGACGTGGACGGCCTGAAAAACTTAAATTTCGCCCGGAATGCGGAAGGCATGGTCATTTCCAGCGGGCATCCCGGGTCGAATTTTGAAATCCATCTCGCCGGCCATACAGGGGAGGATCCCGTGGAGGGGCGGGATTATTACTACATTGGCCAAGGGGTGGTGAATTCCTCCCCCGTCCTGGACGGATCCGCCCCGACCTCCGTTCAGGCGCGCCAGGGGTTCATGGTGAACATTCGCGCGGGCGCTCACTTCAGCGACCCGGACGGGGATACGATGAAATTTGGAGCGACACTTGACGGAAGCCGCGAAGGTTTCGAGTCACTTGGCCTGAGGATCGTTCCGTTTAGCGGAGTGATATTCGGAACATATTTGGAATCCGGTGACGCCGAAATCATGGTGACGGCGTCCGATGGCGAAGGCGGGGTGGAGACATACACGTTCACGATCGAGGCGAACTCAAGACCCGTGGCGGATCAATTCATGTGGACTTCGAACTACGTTCAACTCAACGGAAGCGTTCACATTGACAAGGCGCGAAAAGTGTTTTCCGATCCGGAAGGCGATCAAATATTTTTCGAAGCCAGCGTGGAAGGAACCGGAGCGGGATTGGATACGATTGGACTGCGGATCGACAGGGACACGGGATTGATC
>JANQKA010000104.1 GCA_028281405.1 Hasllibacter sp.
CACCGCGGGGCTTCATCGACCCGATCCATTTCTTCCGCGATGCCCGCGGATCGCTCCGCGGCTCGAATAGCGTCGACGGTGCGCCGTCCAGGAGCGCCGAAAGCGGACGGTCCACCGCCCCCGCCGCGATCCACATGGCGCACCCAGCGGATGTGGCCGTCTTGGCCGCCATGATCTTGGTTTTCATGCCGCCCTTCGACAGGCCCGACCCGGCGTCACCCGCCATCGCTTCGATCTCGCCGGTGATCCTCTCGACAACGTCAAGGCGCCGCGCTTCCGGATCCCCGCTTGGATCGGCGGTGTAAAACCCGTCCACATCCGACAACAAAACCAGCGCGTCGGCCCCGACCGTCACGGCGATCTGCGCGGCGAGACGGTCGTTGTCGCCGAATCGGATCTCGTCGGTCGCCACGGTGTCGTTTTCGTTGACGATCGGCACCACGCCGAGGGCGAGCAATTGTCCAAGCGTGGCGCGGGTGTTGAGGTAACGGCGGCGGTTTTCGCTGTCCTCCAGCGTGACGAGAACCTGCGCCGTCGTGATTCCATGGGGAGAAAGCGCCTCCTCGTATGCCCTCGCGAGACGGATGGTCCCCACAGCGGCGGCGGCTTGCGACTGTTCGAGCGGCAGCGCTCCGCCCTCGAGGGCGAGAACTCCCCGGCCGAGCGCGATCGACCCGGAGGAGACAACGATCGCGTCGGTTCCCCTCGACCGGGCATCCGCGATGTCGGCCGCGAGACCGCGCAGCCACGCCGTGCGCAGCTCGCCGCGTTCAACAAGGAGCGACGAGCCGATCTTGACGACAAGGCGTCGCGCTTCGGTCAGGGATGCCATGGAGAAATCTCATCCTTGTCGTGGGCTTCTCGGCAGACCCGGGCGTCAATCCCGGCGCGGGAGCCAAGGAAGTCACCCGAAGCTCGCGTGACGCCGGCGCGTCTCACGCCGAAATTCCGGCGCGGGCCTCCAACGGATACCAACTCCAGCGGAGCTCCACGTTCAGCGACCCTCTCCGCCGCCATCGCGCCGATTCCACTCAAGGCGGTGAAGCGCGGCCCGCCCGCAAGACCGCCGCCACAGGTATTCGATTCATCGATCATGATTCCACGATCCTCATCCACGGAATCCGGAACGTCGTCAACCATATGGAAAAGATCCAAGCGGCGCACACCGAGACCGTGGAAGCGTCCGCCGCGCCTTCGATCAGGACCTGAATTCGGACTGGAAGGATTCGCCGCCTTCCACCGCCACTGCGACGCGATTCCGACACGGGTTGCGAGGAAATGATCAGCGACCAAGGCCGGTCGATCAAGGCAGAAGGTGGAATGATGGACTTGCGGGACGAAATCCCGGAAAATCCGCGTCGCCGATGAACTTCGGCCGCGTCCCCATTGCCCTCCCCGCGCCCGCCGCTCCGAATTGATCCGGCACGGATCCCGATTCGCGATGGATTTGAAGTGGTGTCCACCGAACCGACGTTGCCTTCCATGGCCATGTTCGCGCACCATCAGTCCACCTTCGGGACAGTGATGACCGTCACCCCACTCCATTCCGGCGCTCCCGTTTCCGGTGGGACTCCAAGAACAATGCCGTCACCGTCGCTCCCCGCGTGCCGCCCGCCCGTCCCCGGATCGCCGCATCCGACGAAGAATCGCCGCCGACGGAGGAATTCGACGGGGGAATTCCAATCTGAACCACCTCGATGACCACGCGGCATCGCGCGTACCTCATCGCGGCCCCGAAGCCGCCATACCCGAGCATTATTCGCTCAGAGGCAGCATCGACCCATTCCCGCTGGGGCAGAATGGATTCGATCCTTGGCGAAATCGAGGACCCGCATCCAACCGCGTCCAGCGGGTCCGATGCCTCCGGCCGACGTCCTCCCCCGGTCGGGTCGGATCAAGAGGCGCCGACAGCATGTCCAGCGGACGCGGCCGTCCACGAGAGGGGAAATCGGGCGCATCGCCAAGGCCCACGGTTCCACGGCCACGAGCGGGCGCCTCACAGTTGGTCGAAACCGGGGCTCCGGGGCATCCGGGATCGGCATCACCCCATCAAGTTGCAGAGATAATCATCACAGAAGATGTGATCATGGCCCACATTCAACAATCCGTCGGCTTCCCCCAATGCGGGGTCGTCGTTCAATGCGGAAGATCGATCGCCGCCCGATTGGTCATAAAATTCCGGAAAATCGTCATCCACGACAAACTCCGCAATTCCGGATCCGTCGGCCCGCGCTCCGCCTGGCTCCGCGTCGTGATTCCAGTCATCGATGACATCCGCCACGATTTCCTTCCTTTCAGTCGAACGGATGGCGGGATTCGCCTCGATGGTCATGTCCGGCGTCAAATCCCCGACCGCGGTATCGACCTCGTTCCCACTCAACGCCGAAAAACGAACGGACTCAATTGAGGTCAGCGTGTCCAAACCTTCGTTTCCGTTATCCTGATTGTCGTCCCTGATTTCGATCTCAACAAGCGCGCCATTACGCGTGTGGAACGTAATGAAATAGTCTTGGCGAGGCCCGTTGAATACCGCGACATCAATGCCCCCGCCCCCATCGATCGTATCGTTCCCCGAATCGCCCTTGATCACATCGTCGTCTCCGCCCCCATCGATCACGTCATTTCCGGGACCGCCATCAATGTTGTCGTCCCCCTCCTCTCCGAAGATATTGTCCACGCCATTGCCTCCCCACAAAAACTGAGATCCATCCCCACCTCGGATTGTATCGTCCCCGCCGGTTCCGAATATC